>NZ_JAYFQR010000036.1:0-26487 GCF_034926885.1 Aminobacterium sp. | reverse complement strand
GCCGCAACTTCCATTCCGCCACTACTATTGGACAGGGTGAGCCCATTTATCTTTGAATTGGCGGGAGCCAATCGTACGGACTGGGATTCCCGCCATTCACTTTATCACGTTATCAGGAAGCAAACTATGGCCCCTTACAGGAGCGGCTCCTCTTTTTGGCAGTCGCTTTGCTCTTTCTCAAGATCGTTCTTATGAAGGTCTCTCACTTTTCGATTTTGAAAGCAAGTATAATTTTAATATGTCCCAGAGAGAGTCTTTAAAATATCATATTAATGCCTTTACTCGAGGAATTTTCTTTGATAGAGGAGGAAAAGCAAGGGGATATTCTGTTCCTTATCTATCTATATCATCCCAAGATTCCTTGGAGAAGGGGTTATGGAGTTGTATTGATGCAGAATCATTAAAAGAGACGTCTCAAACAGGGTGGGAAATAGGGTATGGGGCTGTCTCCCACGTTGTACTTGAGCTTTGGAGTTGCATAGAAGCTGTTGTTCACTGGCTTACATTAAGAAAACGTTAAACACACATACAACCGGGTATAGGGGGAGGCTTTATTAAATGGGGAAAAATTTGAGTGATGTTGTTGGTAATCTTTGCCTCGAAGCTCCGGACAGAGATTATATATGGTGGAAAGACGAATGGTGGAGTAGAAAACGTTTTTATGATATTACGTCATCTGTTGAAAAAATTCTCACAGAATCAGGTTTTAGTTCTGGCCAGAGAATTGTAACATTGCTTCCTAATTGTCCCCTTCTCTTGGCTCTTTCCGTCGCATGCTGGCATCTGGGGGGAGCAATTGTTCCCCTGAATATGTTAGCAGGGCCGCAATCTCTTAAACGGAGCATAAAGCATGCAGAACCCTTCGTTATTGTTGTACCAGATTCTATTCCTTTGGATATGGAAACTTTGCAAAAGACGCAAATTCCAGTGATTCCTGCAAATATAGATGGACAAATGCCTTCTTTTAAGGGAGTGTGTCAGACTCCCTCCAATGATGATGTAGCTGTCTTATTTTATACTTCAGGTACAACAGGTTTACCCAAAGCGGTTCCTTTGAGTCACGAGAATATTTACAGCAATGTGGAAGCGGCAGCTCTTCATTTTTCTGCTTTTGAAGCTGACGAATGCGTACTGCTCAATGCTTTACCTAATTTCCACACTCTAGGATATTCAACAAGCGGACTTTTGCCTCTTTTAAAAGGTGCACGTCAAGCGATTGTTCCATCTTTTATGCCTCCAGATAGAACATTAAAGGCTATTTCTGCTGCGAAAGTTAATTTCATAGTTGCTGTACCGGCTATGATTGCTTTATTAGTAGCTGCAGCAGTACGAACGAATGGTAACGTGCCTAAACATGTTTCTACGATAGTGAGTGGTGGGGACCGTTTCCCAGTGGCTCTTGATGCTCGCGTTAAAGAATATTTCGGGGTTAATGTTATGGAGGGCTACGGATTAACGGAATGTTCTCCTGTGGTTGCTGTAAATCCCGATGTTACGAGGCGAAAAATAGGTACGGTAGGAACACTATTGCCAGGTTTTGAATATGAATTGCGGGATGAAAATAACAATGTTATCTCAGAAGGAAAAGAGGGCATTCTCTGGTTGAAGGGGAATTCAGTAGTTAGAGAATATTTCAGAGATCCTGAAAATACGTCTCAGAAATTTCACGAGGGTTGGTTTAATACAGGAGATTTAGTCCGTATTGATGATGAAGGGTATATAACTATTATTGATAGAGTAAGCGATATTATCATCGTAGGAGGATTCAATGTTTACCCTCAGGAAGTTGAAGAAATTCTGAATAACTATCCCGGCATAAAGGAGTCGGCTGTAGTAGGTATTCCTCACTCTATAAGCGGTCAGATTGTTAAGGCGTTTATTATACGAGACGATCCTGCTGTTACGACAAAAGAGTTGATGGCATATTGCAGAAAACAGCTTGCCCATTACAAGGTTCCTCGTCTTTATGAGTTTGTAGAAGATTTTCCTCGTAACAGTTTAGGAAAAGTTTTGAGGAGAAAACTGAGAGAAGGATAATAAATGGAGTCATTTGATTTTTTATCAGAACTTTTGCGGAATGTACATGTAGTTGTTATTGGCGATGCTATGCTTGATCATTATATTTGGGGAGGGGCTTCTCGTCTCTCCCCAGAAGCTCCTGTTCCTGTCGTTGTAGTGGGAAATGACGAGTACAGAGCAGGAGGAGCTGCGAATGTAGCTTCGAATATAGTTGCACTTGGAGGGAAGGCAACACTAGTTTGTCCTGTCGGAGCTGACCATGCGGGAAGTATCCTTTTAGATGTTGTGAAGGAAAAGGGTGTTAACGTAGAGTGCTCTTTGAAAAGAACAGAAGTTCCGACAATAGTAAAGACGCGAGTATTAGCTCTTAATCAGCAAGTTGTTCGGATTGATCGGGAACGTAAGGTTTCGTTGACACGAAAAGAAGAAGAAGGCATTTTGACCTCCCTTGATAACATATCCCCGTTACCTACAGTACTTGTTCTTTCAGACTATGCAAAAGGGGCAATAACGTCCACCTTGGCGAGAAAACTTATATCGTGGGGGCAATCCCGCCATATACCGGTTATAGTTGATCCCAAACCTCCTCATATCCATCGTTTTATGGGAGCGTCACTCATGACTCCCAATCTTTCTGAGGCAGGCCGACTCGTAGGTCGGGACCTTTTACATCAGGAAGATGTAGAGCAGGGAGCTCAGGAACTGAGACAGGCTTTATCTCTTGAAGGTATCCTTATTACTCAGGGAAGTGACGGAATGACCTATGCTGGTGTGGATAAAACCTTTCATTTACCTGCTCTTTCAATGGAAGTCTACGATGTATCTGGCGCTGGTGATACTGTAGCAGCTGCGCTTTCCCTTACTATTGGCGGACAATTCCCCATAGAAGAAGCATGCCTTTTTGCGAATATGGCAGCCGGTATGGCTGTTCAAAAACGCGGAACATCCATTGTCAGTCTTCAAGAAGTTCTGACAGGATGTTACTCTGAAGATATGGCAGCTATGGCTTCTCGTCTCAAAACTGTTTTGACGAATCAAAGAGAGAAGCAAGTGCTTGAGATGTAGTTTCAAATCTCAAATCATGATCAGAAAGAGTATTACCAATAGCTATAAACGCTCCCTTTCCAAAAGCTTGAAAACTTCTTCTGTCACTTTCTGCATCACCAAAATAAAGAGGATACGAAGCTTTAAAAAGGGAGCAGAGCTTTTCTAACCCTTTGGGGGAAGGTTTTGTGATGCCAGATTCTGGCGTTATAATGCGGTCTTTGGGAAAATCCTCCCATCCTAATAATGAAAGGGCCAACTTCATTTCGCCTTCCGGCCTGCCTGTATAAATAGCAGATGGCAGGGGTAATTCTTTCCAATGATAGTTGAGCATTGGTGTTTCTCTCTTCCAGTACCCTTGAGATGAAGTTACAAAGAGGCATTTTTCTCCCGTAATTGTCTGCATCTCTTCTTTCCCATAATAGAATTCTTCACAGATCCTGCGAACCATGAGACGAGAAACTCTTTCTCCGAAACTTTTTTCAACCCATTCCTTAACGTTACTTCCTTTGCATGTTTTCAAAAGTTGTTTCCACTCTAAAAGAGTAGGGGCGGAATCGGCAAGATTCTCTCTTTCTTTTGTCAGCGTTATACATAAAAAAACCCATGCAATGTCGTAATCGTCATTAAAAGAAGGGTGTTGTTTTGCTGCGTAAAAGTGATCCATTGTGAAACCGTTACTGTCAATGGAATGATTAAGAATATTTTTCCAGACCCAATGTACGCTATCTTGAGCGACAAATGGGTATGAAAGGGATGTATCGATGAGAACTCCATCTACATCGAAAATAAGAAGATCTGCTTTTTGCCCAATTGAAAAGTTCATATCCTAATCTCCTTTAATAAACAATCGTTTTCTTGCATAATAATACATGAGGAAAGGCATTTTGGAAAAAGAGAGAAGAAGGAGTTGATAGGGTATGAGTGACGAAATGGTCCTGTTACTTTTTGATCATCTTCATCCTTGTTGGAATGAAGAGAGCGTTTTTTTAGCAGGAGAAGACCCTGAAAGCCTTGGTCGCCTCCATGTAGAGGGGCTTTTGGATAAAAATACTGATCGTTATTTTTTATCTGCAAAAGGAATTGATGTTTTTAAAACTCTTTCCTCTCAATGGTTTTGCGAAACTGTGCCGGTAGAGGAATCTTTAGATGAAGCCGCACAAAAGTATTTTTTATGGCGTACAACATTTCAGAGCTTGCTTGATCGTAGTTTTGTTGCGCGGTGGGGGGCGAAAGATTATCATTTGGGCCTTCACCTTGAATATTCCCCAGCTCTTTCAGGTAAGGATTTTTTCGTGAACGAATCATCACATATTGTCTGGACATACGATTCTCACCCTCTTGTTAAAAAGATGAAGGAAGACTTTTCTCTCTCTGGTGTCAAGGCGAGAGAAAAGACTCCTCGCACACTAGAAGAAATTAAAGAATGGCATAAACTTAATAATGTGCCGAGCAGTTTTTTCTATGTCGATCTTCTTCTATTGGGGCGTTACGATTTTGCTTATTATATGCACTATCCTAAACATCCGAATGACGTGTTAGGCCTTGTCAATGCAGATAAATTTTTTTGCTTCCAGGCACCGAAACCTTTTGAACATGTCGATTCTTATATTGAAACAATAGGAAAGGTTCACCTTTTTCTTCTTAATCAACGTCGCATGTACATCCCCGGATATGTAGATCTGGATTCTGCTGACCAGGATTCTCTGAATTGGATTATTTGGATAGTTGATACTGAAGAGGAAGCCTTATCCTTGCATAAAATTCTTGATCCTATGGAAGAAAGCCTTATCGGTCCGGCTCGTCCACTTGACGTATGGATTTTAAGCCTTGAAGCATTGAGGAATGTACATGAAAAATATGAAATGGTTTATGACCTTTTTCCTCACGTTGCACATTCAGTTATACGAAGTATCTAGAAAGAGAAGAGTATATAAAGAAACGGGCCCTTTGAAAGGACCCGTTTCTTTTTCGGGGGGGAATCAAACTTTAAATCTGCACTATTTTTTCTTCTTCTTCATCCTTCTTTAATGCCTTAACAAGAGAGTAACAGGCAAGAACCATGATGATGGCAAAAGGAGCGGCTGCAGCTATAGACGCTATTTGTAGCGCTTTCAAACCTCCAGTCATAAGAAGAACAAAGGCAAGAGCTGCCTGAAGAACTCCCCAAATTCCCATTTTCGATTTGGGAGGATTGAGGTTTCCTCGGGTAGAGTACATTGAAAGTACAAATGTTGCTGAGTTTGCAGATGTAATAAAGAAAGTAGAAATGAGGACGACCATAATAATCGACATAACCATTCCAAGAGGGTAATGGCTGTACATTTCAAAAACTCCAGTGGAAATATCCGCACTGACCTTTGATGCAATTTGAGCTATTCCACTTAATTCCAAGTGAAGTCCGGACGTGCCAAAAATGGCAAACCATGTAAAACTTCCGAGAGCTGGCACTATGAGAACACCTGTTACAAATTCACGGATCGTTCTTCCTTTTGATATGCGAGCTATGAAGGAGCCTACAAAAGGAGCCCAGGCTATCCACCATGCCCAGTAGAAGAGTGTCCAACCACCCATCCACTCTTTATAGCCGCCACCATATGGTGCCATAACAAAGCTTTCTGGAATAACATTAGCGAGATATTCGCCTATACCAGTTAAGAGAGATTCTATAATGGCAATAGTTGGTCCGAGCAAGAAGAGGCTTACCGCAAGCAAACAGGCAATGAAAAGATTGAGATTAGATATAAGCTTAATACCCTTTTCCAGTCCAGATATGGCGGAACCCGTGTATAAAATTCCTAAAACGAGAATAATGATAAACTGAACCATAATCGTTTGGGGAATGCCGAAGAGATATTTTAAACCACTATTAATTTGGAGTACGCCAAGACCTAACGATGTGGCAATACCTGCTACTGTAGCGAAAATTGCGAGAATATCTATGGCTTTACCAATAGGGCCCCGAACACCCTCTTCTCCCAAAACGGGAAGGAAGAGACTGCTGATGAGTCCTGGTGCATTCTTTCTAAATTGGAAATAGGCCAGAGGAAGAGCGATAACGCTATAGTTGGCCCATGGGTGAAGACCCCAGTGGAAAAAAGAAATCCTCATGGCATCAGTTGCTGCTTTTACTGAGCCTGGTTCTGCTCCGAAAGGAGGATTGAGAAAGTGAAAGACAGGTTCACCTACACCATAAAATACAAGGCCAATACCCATTCCTGCGGAAAAAAGCATAGCGAACCACGAAATTGTACTGAATTCAGGTTTAGAATCATCTGGTCCTAATTTTAATTTTCCAAAACGGCTGCAAGCAAGGCAGATGGGGAAAACTACGAAAATGCTCATAGCCAACATGTATCCCCATCCAAAATCTTGAATGAGGAAGTTGAAAAGTCCTTTAGCTGCAGAATCAAAAGTTGACGGAGAAAAAAGTCCCCAGGCAACAATGATTAAAGTAAATATCATAGAAATAATGTAGACAGAATTGTTTTTTGATTCGTTATTCATTTCACGACACCTCTCTGCCATTTTATATACAATGAGGGGGGCGAGTTTATTGCCCTCCTCATTGTTATTAGAAGCTAGATTTTAACTGGAAATACAGTCTGATCAGAAATATCAGTTTCGAGAGCGCCCAGTGCCACTCCTACTCGATGATATCGTAGCTTCCACTCATCTTCAGGAAGAAGAGCTGGATTGCCGAGAGGATAAGGAACCGAAACTGTAGGAACGATACGGTTGACTCCAACAGTTTTAGCAATATTTACGAGGTTACACATAACTACGACTGGAAGACCTGCTCTTTCAATTTCTTTTGCCATCGTTGACCCGCAACGAGTACAGGTTCCTCAGGTGGATGTCAGAATAACAGCACTTACGCCTCTTTCTTTGAGCTTTTCTGCTATTTCTTTACCCATACGTGCAGCTTCACCCTGTGTTGTTCCTGTCCCTACAGTTGTATAGAAGTAATCATCGACTTCACCTATACGACCTTCTTTTTGATATGCGCGAATAGCATCAAGGGGAACAACTACGTTAGGATTTTTATCTGCCTGCTCAGGGTCATACCCGGCATGTATGGTTTTATATTCTGGGGCAGGTAGTCTATCAAGCTTGGAAACATCATATTCGCCCCATTTTGTTGCAGAGCAAGACTGAATATGATCAGGGTTCTCTCGAGGAACGATACCGCCAGAAGTAACGAGAGCAATTTTAACCTTTCGAAGATCTGCTACGGCAGGAGCAATGTCTACTCGATCCTGCTTTGGAATAGGAAGTTCTGTTATAAACTCTTGCCCTGTAAGTTTTTTGACGAGCATGTCGACAGCTCTATCCGCTGCCATCTTAGGCTCAAGGCCTAAATCTTCAAGGAAGACTTCGTGACGTATTCCACGGGGGAAATAGCCCTCTATAGAAGCAGGAAGAATCTTTTCACCCTTTGCAATTTTATCTGCAAAAGAGGCAAGCTTTTCTATATCCTGTTTCATGTAGGTCGCTCTTCGTCCACCTTCAAAGATATAAAGATGTCCTTTAAACATTTCTACTCCAGGGTTCTCAACATTCATGGAACTGAATACGGGCACGTTGAATTTTTCCTGTACAGCTTTGCATATTGTTCCGCAGGCTGTTCCATAACGACCAGCAAGGAATGCTGGACCAGCTATAAACATGTCAAATTCAAGGCCTTCAAGCATGCTGAGAATTCTGGAAACAGCTTCTTCTGGGTGAGATGCCATGAAGTTATCTCCGCAGATCACTGTATGAGTTACTGAAACTTCTTTCATGCTCTGATCTAATAACAGGCTGGGACCTACTGTTCCTTCATGAATAACAGGTTCAAAATCAGCCTTGTCTTCGCCGCCTATTTGTCCAAAAAACTGATTTATATAATGGATAGTTTTTTTCATCAGGAATTCACCTCTCCTAGAAGTCTGCACAGGTTTTTACGGAGAATCCACTGATATGATCAGCGCAGAACATAGCGTTATTCTCCATGATTATGGACCCGTCTTCTCGAACGCATCCTTCCCATCCACCAGAAAGTCCGTCACGTGCAAGAGATTCAAGTTCTCCGAGAACTGTTTTCATCGGAGGAAGTTCATGAATCTGAGAAACGTTTCCTGATGATACGAGGGCTGTAGCCTTTTCATCAAGGGCAACGAGGGGCTGAGAGGCTCCATCTCGACCTGTACACTCGTTGGAGAGTCCGACTGTTTTTATCCCGACGTTTTCAAGCTCAACTATTGTCTGAATATAGTCTACGTCGGGGTTTCCATATCCTTCTTCAGCTACGATTGCCCCATCAGCACCAAGGTTTAATGCCATACGTGCTACCATATTGGCTGAACGAATTTTTTCTTCCATAACAACATTAAGGTTTGACATAATGACGCCTAGGAAGTTGATAGTTTTTCCATGTTCCTTCATAAGACGCTTAACTGTTGGATTGTTAACCCATTCATAGGTAGAGATTTTTGATGATACAGGCATGAAACTTCCAGAGACGACAGCTCCGTCTAAAATTTCATTGGGATGCATAAAGGTGGGGAGCATATGGTTTCCATCCCAACCGTAAACAAGAGTGTTGTATCCCATGGCTTCCATCTGCGTTTGAGGCTGAGCTACGTACACAACTGAAGGTAATTGCTGTACTTCGGAAGTTCTTCTGTTAACTGGTTCAAGATCCCATGTTTCAATGCTTTCAGGTGTCATATCTTTTACACAGCGGCCGACATACTCAGAGAGTCTCATACCAGCCCAGCGAAGAGCTTTGTTTTTCTTCTGCTGCTCGCGACGCTCGAACTCTTCATCTGTGTCACCAACGAGAACGAGGTTAGGCATCAAACCGTAAATGGTATTTCTCTGTGCGGGACCGCTCATATCGATAAGGCCATCCTGGAATGAGCCCCAGTGCTTTCCTACAACAAGGAGAGAACAACCAGCCAAGGCATGCGTGCGACCAAAACCTACTGGAGCAACAGGAGATGTGCAACCAGGGTAAACTCCTTCACTTCCAGAGACTTTGCAACGCATCTCAAAGGCATCTTTTACAGGTACAAGACGAACTTCATCTCCTGGACGGACGATATGAAGATCGGCTTCGGTCATGTGGCTGTCTTCCATAACGACTTGCAACGCTTCTTCTTTATTTATAGTGAGAATACCGTTGTTGTAAGCTGTTTCGTCTCCGAAAACGATATCTTTCACAAAAAACTTTCCGATCTCGAGTTTCATCGAGTCACGCTTCCTTTCACTTTTGGGAGTAGCTCTTATCGAGCCGTAAAGTTCCAGCAACAAAAGATCTGTTGCCGGAACACAACAGACCTATAAAGGATACTGGCTATGTTCTTCTCGCATGCCTTTAACAGCTTCGACGAGAGCATCGACGTCCAGTACCATTTCCATCATGCCAAGCTGTTCTTCCCATACAGCCTGATCAATTTTGTCTTTAAATAGGGGATCAAAAATGTGAAAAACTGCGAGTCCCAACGGGACTCCTGCTAATGGACCTGCAAATGTAGGATCTCCAGCGGTAACAGTTTCAGCGTAAATTTCAGCGCCTTCTGCATCGGAACTTCCAAGAACAACGACTACGTTTTCTGGACCAAATTTATCTGCGGCATCTTTAACTCGCTGTTGATTTTGCAAATCCATTGCACCTGCTGCGGTTCAAACGAAGCATTCAGTTACAGAAAAAACAACCTCACATCCTATGGATTTGAGAATTGTTTCCATAACAGGACCGGCTATACCGTCTCTTTCACCAAGAAGTACAAACTTTTTGCCTTCAAATGGAGCCATAGTTACACCTCCTTCCGCCTTCTTTGAACTTGTTTTCGTTTTCACTTGCGAAGACGAAAACAAACTATTTTTTTGTTTTCGCAGGCTAAGTATAAAAAGAAGAAGGTGTTAGACGCTATAAGTAAAAGTATGATTTCCTATTCACAAAAAACACTATAGGTCTTCGTCTAAGTCGACAAGTCCCTCTCGGAGAGCGTATCGGGTAAGTTCCGCCATGTTTGCACAACCAAGTTTATCCATAATATTTCTTCTGTGAGTGTCGACAGTGTTTTTACTAATAGATAATTCAGAAGCAATTTTTTTCGTATTTTTGCCTTCTACTAAGAGCTTCAAAACTTCTGCTTCCCGAGGAGAAAGCTTATTTTCTTGTGGGTGGAAGGCTTCATTGCGAAGACGTAAATAATCTTCAAGCAGTATAGTTGAAACTTTAGGAGTAAGGTAGACATTTTCTTCCATAACAGTCTTAATGCCTTGTACGAACTCTGAAATGCTGCACTCCTTTAAGATATAGCCTCGTGCACCTGCACTTAAAATTTCTGAAATAATTCGTTTATCTGAGTGCATAGATAGTGCAATAATCTTTATATTAGGGTACTTTTTCGATATTATACGTGTTGCTTCGATACCGTTGAGGCCTGGCATTGTCACATCCATGATGATAATATCGGGTTGGCTTTGGGGGATAAGCTCCAAAACTTCCAGGCCATTTTCAGCAATGGCAATGACGCTGAAATTTTCTTCTTTTATGAGTAAATCTTTCAGTCCATCGAGAAAAATTTTATGATCGTCGGCGAGAAGGATGCGTATTTTCTTATTCATGCGAATGCCCCCTTACGAATCTCCATATGTGTTGGTGCAACAAGAGAAATGGTTGTTCCTTTTTCAGGTTCAGAGATGATTTGAATTGAACCGTCTATAGTGTGAAGCCTCTCGCGAATACTAAAAAGGCCATAGCCAGACCATTTCCCCCAGTGTGGTTCGTTTTGTTTTTTAAACCCTTTTCCGTTATCTTCGACAACAACTCGCACTCTTTTTTGTCCCCGATAGACACGTACTGATACATGACTTGCTTCTGAGTGCTTGATTACATTTATGAGAAGTTCACGAGTCATTTGATAGAGTAAGATACTGATATTCTTATCTATTGTATGGCTTGGAATGCCGTTTTGCTTAAAATCATAAGTAATGTTTCGCGGACGTAGAAGTTGTTCGGTGAGAGATTCCAGGGCGGCCTCAAGACCTACTTCATAGAGAATAGGGGAACTTATCTCGAAAGTCATTGCTCTAGTATCCTGAATAACATCACTGAGCATTCCCATTGTATTTTCTATCTCTTTTTTAAAAGATTCACTGGGAGCTTCTTTGCTTAACTTTTCAAGGCGATGCATAATAGTTGCCAAAGAATACCCCACACGGTCATGAAGGTCTGTTGCAAATTTGCGGCGCGTAGCTTCTTCTGTTAGCGAAAGTTGTGCTGCCAGGTTTCTAAGTTCTTCCCTGTACTCTATAAGTCGTGCTTCACTTCGTTGCAAGGCATCTTCTGAGCGTTTCCATTCTGTTAGATCAAGGAAGATCACAGCTACTTGACGTTCCAGTGGGCTGAACGCCAAAGCATGAAGATACTTTCCTGTCGCTGGACTAAGTCCTTCGTAATGAGTTGATTTTCCTGTTTTTGCAACTTGTAAAACTATATCGTGCCATTCCTTTTCTGAAGCCCCCCAGACTTCGCTAAAAGACCGCCCGATAATATTTTGTCTTTTGACCCCCATTACACGTTCATATGCAGGGTTGATATCGAGAAAAACAACGCTGGTTGCCTTTCCTTTCGCGTCGTAGTTAACTTTATATAAAGCGAGCGGGTTAAAAATTCTGTAAAAAAGTTGACGGTACAATAAATCTGTATCTTTTAAAGAAACATCTTTTGACACGTCATGGGAAAAATATGAATTTTTCTCATATTTCATTTTATCTCACTCCGTATTTATGTAATTGATCATATCTCTTGATAGTATCTGTTGAATGTTCTTTTTTTGCAACGTAACAATTTCGCATTTTAATTAGCTATAATGTTTTGTTGAAATAAATACATTTTTTAAAAGGGGTAAATATAATGATCGAAATTCCTCTTGATCACGAATCTGAAACACCTTTATATCGGCAAATAGCTTTTCATCTTAAAAAAATGATAGAAAAAGGAGCCTTACCGGCAGGTTTGAAATTGCCGGGGTCTAGAAAATTAGCTAAAGATCTTGGTGTCGGAAGGGTTACAGTCACAGAGGCGTACTCGCTTTTATCTGACTATGGCTATGTTATAGAGCGTGGGAGAAGTGGAACATATGTCACCCCAAAAGTGATAGAGAAAGAGAGCATAGAAGAAGAAACCGATACATATTGGAATCTAGATACAGTTCGACCTTCTGCAGATCTTATTCCTTCTTTAGACTTATCACGTATTGCACGGGATGTTCTTGCTTTTTGGGGACATAATGCTTTATGTGAAGCACCACATGCTGGACTTAACTCTCTTAGACAAGTTTTAGTTGAACACAGCGCATCAAGGGGAATCCCTGCATCTTGGAAAGATGTTTTTGTCACTGCAGGGGGACGCCACGGTTTGGCTCTTTCTATTGAAGCCCTAAAAAATATTGGTATACGAAAAATGTGGGTGGAAAAATTGACCTACCCTGACGCTGTAATGATTGCTCATTCTGAAGGGGTATGTATTGAAGTGCTGCCGCCTCTTGAAGAAATAACTGAAACGTGGTATGAATGCCTGTCTGGATCTGATGTGTTATATTTGGTTCCCAGTTTTCAAAACCCTACGGGAAAGACCATTTCTGTTGCAGTTCGGCAGATGATTTTGCAGGCGAGTTCCCAAAATGGATTTTGGATATTGGAAGATGATGCTTACGGGGAATTACGTTATGGTGAGGCAAGTGTCTCGGCTCTCAAGGCTATGGAAAATTCAGAGAGAGTACTCTATCTTGGGTCTTTCAGTCAGGTCTTGTTTCCTGGATTGAGATTGGGATATGCTCTTATTCCAGATCGATTGATGGAAGTTTTTCTTTCTCTCCAAGCAAGTAAATGGGGGCCTGTATCCTCGCTTGATCAGTTTATAGTGCAGAAATTTATAGAAAATAAAGGGCTTGAATCAGCCCTCGAATCGGCTCGGGGTATTATGGAATCTCGAATGAAAGCTTTAGGTTCCGCTTTATCGGCGATACTACCGACATCTTTTTTTACGATACCTGACGGAGGAATTTATCTCTGGCTTCATTTGCCAGGTCTTGATGGGTGGGATGCAGCACAAAAAGCCTGCCACCACGGAGTTCTCGTAACTCCTGGAAATGTTTTTTCTTTAGATGAGAAACGAGTCGAAGCTGTCCGCTTGTCTGTTTGCGGTGTTTCGAGTGAACATATGAACTGTGTTGTTCAATGTCTCTATGATGCATGGGGTTCTTTTTTACGTCCTTCAGTCTATTTGTGAGCGTTTTTATAGAGGTCATTTTCTTCTTGAAGGGCATGTAAATACTTTTTCCACAGCCATATGGCTAAAATGCCACATACTGTACCTCCTGGCAGTCCGAGACCGATGTATAAGACGTTTCCTTTTCCAAGAAAAAAACCTCCAAGCCCGGCAAGGGCATATCCATAACAAATAATAGTTGCAAAAGAGAGTAACAATACACATTGTCTCATGGGAGACCTCCTATTGTATGCGTTATTAGGTATGCTGTATAATGAGATCAATTCAGTTATTTTTTTATTTTTAGCGTATTTTACCATTTTTACATCTTGTAGAGCCGTATGACGTATGTTAAAGTTATTTATGCAAAAGACAGACTCTTATACAATTAAAATTGTTTACTTGAATCAAGGAGGAATTTTTAAATGCGAGAAGCGAGATTATATACAACCTCTGCTGACTATGCCTATCAGGAATTACGTCACAAAATCATAACAAAGCAGTTAAAACCAGGGCAGAGACTTCCGGAGGTGAATATTGCTGTTCAGATGGGGGTCAGCCGTACTCCTGTCCGCGAGGCGCTACGAAGATTAGCGAGCGAGGGTCTGGTTATTATTATCCCTAATAGTGGAGCTCGTCTTGCTGCACCTACAGCGCGAGAGATAGAGGATACCTTTTTGGTACGAGACCAGTTGGAGACTTTAGCAATCAAGCTTGCTGCTGAGAGGATTGGAGACAGACATCTTCGCCGCCTGGAAGAGGCGATGATAGAAGAGGGTCGAGCCATAGAAGAAAAAGACCTTGAAAAGTATCTTGAGGTCAATGAAGCCTTCCATAAAGCTATTGCCGACGCAAGCGGTAATAAAGTTTTATCCGAATATGTAGAAAATATTTTGGCTCGCACAAATGCTTATGTAGTATTTTATGATCCATTTTATCAGCTTGAGACGATGCCCAGCATTGATGCTCATAGAGAAATTTTAGTGGCGCTTCGTCATCACGATTCTGAAAAATGTGTAAAACTTTTAAGAGCCCATCTTCAAGATGCTATTGAAGGTTTACGAAGAGCAAGAGAAGAGTAAAACTTTACTTCAATATTTTTAAGATGAGAAAGGCTGGAGCAATCCAGCCTCTTTTTTTTGCCAAAAATACATGGGATCATGTGAAGATATATAGCAGAGAAGGGGCTTTTTTGTCATAATGCCTTTTATAAGTTTGTATTTGAGGAGGAAATATAATATGGAAATGAAAATACCAACACTTGATCTTACTAGAAATTATGCTCGTATTAAAGATGAGGTGCGAGAAGCCATAAATGAAGTTTTGGAGAGCCAATACTTTATTCTTGGCCCTGCTGTGAAGAATTTTGAAGATGAAGTCTCCAGTTATCTTGAGGGGGCAACTGCTATTGGTTGTGCGTCGGGAAGTGATGCCCTCTATCTTGCTCTTATGGCTTTAGATATAAAAGAAGGGGATGAAGTAATAACGACCCCTTATTCCTTTTTTGCTACAGTAAGCTGTATAACTCGACTTGGAGCTGTCCCTGTTTTTGTAGATATAGATCCGCGAACCTATAATCTTGACCTCAATCAGGTTCGCGAGAAAATTACGTCTAAGACAAAAGCCCTTATCCCGGTTCATCTTTTTGGACAAATGGTTCCTCTTGAAGAGATAGAGGAAGAATTGAAAGGAAAGGGAATTGCTGTAATAGAGGATGCTGCTCAAGCTTTTGGAGCTTGGAGAAAGGCCAATGGGGGAATAAGACGAGCTGGCGCTTGGGGGACTATAGGTTGTTATTCATTCTTCCCCACTAAAAACTTGGGAGGATATGGAGACGGTGGCATGGTTGTAAGTTCGGATGGAGAACTGGCTGAACGTCTGAAAAAACTCAGAGTACACGGGGCAGGAACAACATATATACACGAAGAGGTGGGACTTAACAGCCGTCTTGATGCTATACAAGCAGCTGTTTTAAGAGTTAAACTGCATCATTTGGATGAATGGAACGAGGAACGACGTCTTGTTGCAGATCGGTATAAGACGCTTTTTGCTGAATATGACCTTCTCGATAAAGTAGATGCTCCAGAAGAATTAGAAGGAAATTATCATATTTATCATCAGTATGTTCCGAGAGTTTCTGATCGTGATGGCGTTTCTTCTTATCTCGCAACGAAGGGAATAACGACGCGTGTATACTATCCGCTTTGCCTTCATCTTCAAAAGTGTTTCGGCTCGTTGAATTATAAAGAAGGGGATTTCCCTATTGCAGAAAAGTTAAGCCATGAATGTCTTGCGTTACCTATTTTCCCAGAGCTGACGGAAGAGGAGCAAAGATATATTGTTTCTTCAATAGCCGATTATTACTCTAAGTAATTTGACCAATATTGCTCTTTATCCTCCAACCGTGTAAAATACGGATGTATAAAAATAATATTTCTATAAAATAAACTAAAATGCCATAGTGTTGGAGGTGATGGCGTGTTTCCGTTGTTTTTCGATCCTACTTTTGTTTTGCTGATTCCAGCAGTAATTCTGGCCTTTTGGGCTCAGATGAAGGTTAAAACAGCCTATTCGGAATATAGCCGTGTTCTTTCACGAAAGGGAGTAACGGGAGCTCAGGCGGCTCGAGCACTCCTTGATCAGTTTGGAATGTACAATGTGCCCATTCAAAGGGTAGCGGGACAACTTACGGATCATTACGATCCTCGAGATAAAACATTACACTTATCGGAAGGAGTCTATAACAGCACGAGTATTGCTGCTATAGGTGTTGCCGCTCACGAAGTTGGACATGCAGTGCAGCATCAGAAAAATTATGCTCCTTTGAAGTTTCGTAATGCTGTAGTCCCAGTAGTTGGAATTGGTTCGTCACTGGCTTTCCCACTTTTCTTCTTGGGGTTGCTTTTTAGAGGACCGCTTCTTATGGACGTGGGTATTCTCCTCTTTGTGGGAGTAATAATATTCCATCTCGTTACTCTTCCGGTGGAATTCGACGCAAGTTCGAGAGCCCTGAAGCTTCTCGGTGATACGGGAATTCTTGGTTCCGACGAAGTTGGTGGAGCAAAGGCTGTTTTAAACGCCGCAGCCTTAACATATGTCGCCGCAGCCGTCATGGCTTTTGCACAATTAGCTCGTCTCTTACTTCTTCGTGGAATGTTTGGTAATCGCGATTAGTGGCTTTCGTCCCTGCAAAAGGTGCGATATGATGGTGGGGTGGCGATAATGCTGCCTCACTTTTTATTTTAATAAGAGGATGGTTTTTATGCCTTTTTTACTTTTACTACTCATGTTTTTTATTGCTCCGTGGGCAGGGTTGGTTGCATTACTCTTTTTTGTTGTTTTTTTCCTCATCCTTTTACCGTTAGGCTTTGCCGCGAGTTCTTTTATGTGGCTTATTGTTGGTCCTACACAGCTTTTTCGAGTGTTATTTAATAAAAAAGTGCGGAAAAATCACGCTTTAGAGCACGGGGCAATACATGTTCTTGAAGAGTCTTTGGGACGGTGCAATATTGAAGGAATGTCATATGAAGATGGCTTTTCTTTGAAAGGGTTGGTAGAACCCTCAGTAGCTCTCTATGCTGCCCAGGAGGCTCTTGAGCGAATGAAACGTGGGGAGTCGTCGTTGGCGATTCATCCTCGGTGTGGCACGACAGTTGTTGTTGTCAATACACTCTCTTCTCTGTTGTTCATCCTATTGCTTTTATCTACAGGATCTTTGAGTGTGCTAAATGTTGTAATAGCTTTGTTCATTGCTCATATATTGGGGCCAATGACAAGCTCACTTGCTCAACGATATATTACTACAGATTCTAACGTTCGAAGTCTTGAAATATCGGGTATAGAGGTACGATCTGCTCATAAGAGCTTGGGCGGGATGTATGTATATGGCCCGACGCAGCTTTTTATTCGAACGCGACAAAAATCCCAAGTGCTTGAACCGGAGGTTCTTTTTTCATGAGAGGAATAGAAGCAGCTTTACATGTATTAACAGACGTTTCAAAAGGGCGATTTGCTAGCGAATCTCTTCGTCGCGTGTCAAATCATATGACGGAAGGCGATAGAATATTAGCTTCAACCCTTATCTATGCAGTTCTTCGACGTCAAACACTTTGGAGAAAAATCAGTGAAACTTTTTTACGCCATCCTTTCGATTCTCTTTCTTGGCCGACACGTCACGCTCTGGTTGTCGGTACAGCGGGGATTTTAGAATTGAAACATTTTTCTCCTCAGGTGCTTGTAAGTGCCTTGGTTGACGAAGTAAAAAGAAAAGGCCAACAGAACGAGTCTCGTATAGTTAATGCTGTTCTTCATAGAGTGGAAGAGCGTGGACATATAGTCATGGAAGAAATTCACAGGAGCACTTCTTTTCAAGATAAAGCTCTCTTTGGGGGAATCCCTCTTTGGGTTGCTTACCAATGGAAAGATGCTTTCGGTCAGGGTGAAGCCTCTAAACTGATTAATCTGTTTCGTGTACGCCCTTATGCCTCTTTAAGGGTTTTGCCTCAGACAAATATCCCCGATCTTTTGGAGAACCTGAAAAAAAATCGCATATACGGTTGGCCTTCTCCGTTGGTCGACTATTCTGTAAGAACGGCTTCCTTTGCCTTTCCTCCGGAGATCCCAGGTTTTAACGAGGGAACAGTTACAGTGCAGAGTGAATCGTCTATGCTCGTTGCTGAAATGGTACGCCGTTTGTGGAAAGAAGGTTCCATTCTCGATATGTGTGCTGGCAGAGGAATCAAAACTGGACAAATAGCAACATTATTACCCTCTACTTTAATAGAAGCATGGGAACTTTCAAAGGGAAGAAGCATCGCCTCAAAAAAAGAAATGCAGCGTCTTTCTTGTGCACGAAACGTTACGATACATCAAGGTGATTCTCTTAAGATGACCCCTCGTTCTACACCTAATTTAGTCTTTTTGGACGCCCCATGCTCAGGAAGTGGAACGTGGAGCAGGCATCCTGAATCAAAATGGATTTTTACTAAAGAAAAACTAGAAGAGCTTGTATTACTTCAGGAAAAACTTTTGAAAAAAGCAGTTGAAATTGTTGCACAAGGAGGAATTATCCTCTACTCTACATGTAGCTTGTTGCGGCAGGAAAACGAGCAGGTTATAGCAGAAATATTGGCAGAAGATAAGAGCCTAGTGGAAATGTCTCTTCCTATTTCAGGACGATATTTACGTAAGGGACGGCCGTGGGGAACATATATATGGCCACAGCTGCCGTGGCTTGACGGATTTTACATGGCTGCAATCCTGAAAAGAACTCAGGAGGGTTAAAAATGAGTAAAATGTATAAATGGGTCATGGTCCTGATTCTTCTTATTATTGTAGTTTCTGGTGGAATGGCCGTATTGACTATCTGGAAGGGTGGCAAGGGCATAGCTGTACCACCATTAAAAGAAATGTCTCTTGTTGAGGCTGTTGATGAGGCAAATCGCATTGGTTTTAAAGTAAAGGTAGAACAGATAGAATCTAATCTTCCTGGCGGAACCGTTTTAGCTCAATGGCCAGATCCAGGAGCCAGAATGAAAAAAGATACCACTGTTGTGCTGAAAGTAAGCAAAGGCGGGAACAGATTGGCTCTTCCCGACGTGCGAGGTCTTGAGTATTCTCAGGCTCTTAAAAAGTTAGAAGAAGCTGGATTCCAGGTTGGAGATATTATACGTGTCAATGATGATTCAAGAGCGGCAGGAACTGTTATAGCTCAAAGTCCGGCTGCTCCTGTCATGGTAGAGAGCACGAGGAAAATTGATTTACTCGTAAGCCAGGGACAAATTTCTCAGAATGGCTTGATAGCTGTTCCTGATGTTTTGCAACGTCAGGAACAAATTGCCAGAAAGCTAGTGGAGGAGTCGGGGCTTTCTGTTGCCAATGTAGAATATGTCTACACTCAAAATTCTCCAGAGGGAATGGTTATATCTATTCGTCCGAAAGTAGGAACATCTTTGAAACGGGGACAAGGGGTCATTCTTCAGGTAGCTTCCATGAAAAAAACTGTGACGGAACAAAAGGCTGAAACGGAACAGCTACAGATTGCTGCTCCCGGGCTTGCTCCGTCAGTATCTGTGAAGCAATCGGAAAGTCAGGCGGAGGTCGCTTCCAAGCCCAAGTCTGTAACGCAAACAGGAACGCTCGTTCCTGTTATGCCGCCGTCTTCGAAGCCTCAATCTCAGCAGTCATCGACGGTAGCTCCTGTTTCGAAGCCTTCTCAAAAAGAGGCCATTACAAAACCTGCGCCTTTACCAGCGGGCAGCAAAATTGCAAAAATACGGTATCAAGTGCCTCCACTTACTAAACAAATGCCATTAAAGATTGAAATGGTTGATGATCGCGGCACAACAGTTCTTTTAAACCGTGATGTAAAAGGTGGAGAGTACATTTCTCTTGAAGCTCCTTATGTAGATGAAGGGGTAGTTACTATCTTTCTCGGAGGTGAATTTGTATGGCAGGATCGTTACCGCTAGAGAAAGAACGGAGGTCTTTTCTTGTAGCCCCGTCCCTTCTTTCTGCCAATGTTTTATATATGGAAAAAAGTATTGCTTCCCTTGAGGATACTTATGATTGGCTTCATCTGGATATTATGGACGGTCATTTTGTTCCTAATTTGTCTTATGGGCCTAGTTTGGCAAAGGCCCTCCGAAAAAAATATCCATCTGCTGTTATAGATACGCACTTGATGGTAGAGCCACCAGAAGATTTTATTGAGGCTTTTGCAGCGACAAAAACTGACTATCTTACTGTTCATGTAGAGGCAACACCTCATCTCCATCGTGTAATTTCGCGAATACGGGAACTTGGTTGCCGGCCAGGTGTAGCTATTAATCCCGCGACGCCGATAGAATGGGTTTCTCCTATTCTATCGATGGTAGATTTAGTTCTTGTAATGTCTGTTAATCCAGGATTTGGCGGTCAATCTTTTATTGGTGAGACGCTACAGAAAACAGTAGATCTCTTTAGGTATCGTGCAGCTCACAACCTCTCCTTCCTTATTGAAATGGACGGAGGGATCGGAAGAGAAACGATAAAGCAGGTAGTGAACTCAGGATGCGATGTAGTCGTTATGGGAAGTTCCGTCTTTGGAACTCCTGACCCTGCTGAAACGATTCGTGAGCTGAGAGAATGTGTTAGGGGGGCAGCGGTCTGTGAAAAAGGAACGACGTCAAATAACTCTTGAAGAACTAGGTAGAGCTATCAAAACGAGAAGAGAAGAATTAGAGTTAAGTCTTCAGGACGTAGCAGATCTGACGAAAATACGTGTTCAATTCTTAGAGAGCATTGAGGAAGGCCGCTTTGAGAAATTGCCGGGGTTGGTCTATGCTCGGGGTTTTTTACGGACTGTATTACGAACAATAGATGCTGATGATTTATGGGAATATTACAAGCCTCTCCTATATGATATGCACAAACAAGATGCAGAGGCGGATAAAGTTGTTGGCGCATGTTCTCCCCCAGCGAAGGGGTTTCGCCAAGCATCACGTTTTTGGGTAATAGTAGTATTGATTTTGGCCGTAATTGGAACAGGATGGTATGTATGGTATTCATGGAGAGAAGGTGGCTTCTCTGTTGACCAGGTAGCCCAACAAAATGAGGAAAAGATGCTGGGAGAAAGAAATAATGTGGTTGCCTCTTCCGATGTGGTTTCCCAAGATACCTCTCCTCTTTCTGATGGGGCATCTATTGATGTTACTGAAAAGAGCGGTGACGCAGCATCTCTTGTGACAACGTCACAAGGAGAAGGTCAATCTTCTAGTGAAAATGCGGAGAAACCTGAAAAAGAAGATATTGAATCTCAAGCTGTTTCAAAATTGCCTGTTCTTGATATAACAAGTAAAGGTGAGTGCTGGGTGCGTGTGCGCTCCCAAAGTGGAATCCTCTACCAAGGAATTTTGAAAAAAGGGAAAAACTATACACTTGAAGTAAAAGAGAGAGTAACGGTTACATATGGGCGTGCAAGCGATGTTCTTGTTTCATGGAAAGGTGAAGATCTCGGTCGCCCTGGTGATGGCTCTCGTGTCGTTCATATATTTTATTCTTCTGATGGAAAGACAGGCAGGGTGAGCGAGTGAACATTTATTTTATAAGTCTTGGATGTGCAAAAAACTCAGTCGATAGCGAAAACCTTATCGGGATGATGGAATCTGCTGGTTTTAAGGTTGTTGATACTATAGATGACGCGGAAGTAGCAATTGTTAACACATGTGGCTTTATTCAACCGGCAGTGGAAGAGAATATAGGCGTTATTCTGGATCTGGAAAAATTAAAAGAAGAAGGGCAGCTTCTTCGGATTGGTGTAGTTGGTTGTTTGGTCAATCGTTACGGAGAAGATTTGAAGAAAGAATTTCCTTCTGTCGATATCTGGGCTCAGGCCGAAGATTGGGAAACAGTTATTCGTCAACTAGGAGGTGCACCTTCCTCTTCTTGGCAACGAGGAATATTGCCAGAAACCAAGATTTGGACTCGATATTTGAAAGTAGGAGAAGGGTGCGATACTTTCTGTTCGTATTGTACTATCCCCTCTATTCGAGGAAGAGCACGGAGTAATCCTATAGAAAAACTTACGCACGAAGCATGCCAGCTTGCAGAAAAAGGTGCCAAAGAAATTTGTCTCGTAGGCCAGGATCTTACCATTTACGGACGAGATCTTTATGGCAAATCGTCTCTTGTTCCTTTGCTTGATGCTTTGACAGAGGCATTGCCAAAAGATATATGGTTACGTCTTTTATATCTTCATCCAGCACGAATAGACGAAAGATTCGTGGATTACATTGCATCGAAGAAACAAGTTTTACCTTATCTTGATATACCCATACAGCATGTTGACGGGGAAATCTTGAAGGCCATGAATAGAACCGAGAACGAAGAAAGCCTTCGTAATTTATTTGGTTATATCAGAAAAGAGTATCCTTCTTTTGCTTTGCGGACAACATTCATCGTTGGTTTTCCCGGAGAAACAGAGAAGCATTTTCAAGAGGTTCTTGATTTTATGGAAGACATGGAAATTGACAGAGTTGGTGCCTTTACATATTGCGCCGAAGAGGGAACTGTTGCTGCTAAATTGCCTGACCAAATCCCTCAACACATTAAAGAAGAGCGTTATGCACGACTTATGGAATTGCAGAGCGAGATTTCATTGAAAAGACAGAACTTTTTTGTTGGAAAAGAATTAACAGTCTTGATAGAAAATATCGATATGGAAGACAATATGGCATGGGGACGTTCATACAGAGATGCTCCGGAAGTTGATGGCCTTGTAGGCGTTATCAACGGTTCACATTTAGCGAAAGGCTCCTTTGTTAATGTTAAAATCACAGATGCGCAGGAATACGACCTTCTGGGTTTGGAGATAAAAGAATGAAACAAAAACTTTCAATAGCGGGAAATATTGCGACTTTAGGGGGTCTTGGCTTCTTCTCTTCCATGCCTGGTACAGTGGGGTCAGGAGCGGCCTTCCTTTTTTATGTTTTTTTGCCGGTGCCCTTGCTGGGCATTATAGCTGTGATGTTGCTTGGTATTTGGGCAGCTGATGTATATGCGAAAGAAACACAACAAAATGACCCGAAAGAAGTGGTCATTGATGAGGTTATCGGAACATGGATTTCTATGTTTTGCCTCCCCAGGGGGTTTTGGCTCCCTGCCCTTTTCCTTTTTAGAATTGTGGATATTATAAAACCCATACCAGTTTCTACCGCTGAAAAATTTCCCGGTGGGCTTGGAATTATGGCCGATGACGTTGTTGGCGGAATAATAACAAATCTAATCCTATGGGGAATACATTGGCTCTATTATGGAGGAGGTTTTCAGCTTCTTCTTGGGAGATGATTCGTTGTGAAACGGGCAGTACTTTTAGCTATTGGTGATGAGTTACTCAGTGGAATTCGAAGAGATATAAATTGTTCGTGGTTAGCTTCTAAATTTGCAGATGCAGGGTGGCAAATCAAAGAGATAGAATTTGTTTCCGATGAAAAGGAAGATATTGTCGGTGCTTTGGGTCGCTGGGCAGGTTCTGTGGATATGCTTGTTCTCTCGGGAGGATTAGGCCCTACTCATGATGATAAAACACGGCAGGCTATTGCAGATTTTCTCGGCGTATCTTTGGTTTGCGACC
The DNA here is from genome assembly GCF_034926885.1 of Aminobacterium sp. Classification (NCBI taxonomy): domain Bacteria; kingdom Thermotogati; phylum Synergistota; class Synergistia; order Synergistales; family Aminobacteriaceae; genus Aminobacterium; species Aminobacterium sp. Next base: position 3,046 of record NZ_JAYFQR010000036.1, on the reverse strand, counting down.
ATAAGGCCTATAACAAAATAGTGGAGAGATATAATCCTTCAGAACGAGAAGCAGTTGAAAGGTCGAGAGATACTCAAGGAACCGTTCCCCAAGGAACGACGTCGGTTCATAATTCCAAGGGATCGGCACTAGGTATTTTTTTCCCTTACAAGCAGACGAATATTTTTTCCTTTCCGGGAGTTCCAGATGAATTTCAGCGCATGGCTGAAGATCAGATTCTTCCCTTATTGGCTCAAGATTACGGGGCGCGGCTTTCAATTTTTGTTACGGGATGGGCAGAGAGCCTTTTAAAAGATCATTTATCCTCTGTCTTATTAAGAAATGATTTGCATATTTCAATTCTTCCTTCAATCAACCTTATTGAGTTGGCACTCAGTGGCAGTGAAAAAATTGTTAACGAAGTAGGAACTCATGTTCTTTCTTTACTGCCCCATGACTGTCTTCCTGCCGGTTGCCGTTCAATTCCAGAGGCTATCTATCATGAAGCTTCACTCAAAGGTATTACTCTTTCTGCGGCAGAATCTTGTACAGGAGGAATGGTTGGTGCTGCATTGACGGATATCCCAGGTATTTCTCGTTGTTTTTGTGGAAGTGCCGTTTGTTATAGTAATGATGCCAAACACAATATTCTTGCTGTGCCAGTCCATATTCTTGAACAATTTGGAGCAGTGAGCTCTGAATGTGCAGCAGCCATGGCCGAGGGGGCTTTAAAAGCTTATAAGACAGATATAGCTGTTTCTGTTACAGGCATAGCAGGGCCTGATGGAGGGTCGTCGGAGAAGCCGGTTGGGACAGTTTGGTTTGGAGTTGCTACTTCTCAGAAAACTCGTACCTTTGTAAAATGCTTTTCAGGGGATCGTGATAGAGTCAGAAAAAGGTCAGCGGCTGTAGCTCTTGAGCATATGTGGAGATCTTTAAAAGAGGAGGGATGCTCAGGCATATGAGGACCTTCGTTTGCGTAGATATACCAGAGCAATATCGTAAAATATTGGCTTCCAAGCTTGTCTTTTTGAAAAAAAATTTCCCGGACATAAAATGGGTTCATCCAAAAACTCTTCATCTCACTTTAAAGTTTTGTGGTGAACAGCCTGAAGATGTGGTGAACTCATTTTCTTCCCTCATAACACAAGAACTTCAGAACTCTTCTCTTGGCTCTTTCACAGTTTCTTTGAATAGTGTCGGAGGGTTTCCTTCTTTATCAAGACCACGAACTCTTTGGATTGGCGTAGATAAAGGAAAGAAGGATCTTTGCTTTTTAGAGGAACTTTTAGAAAGGGCAGGAGAAAAAACGGGTTTCGAAAAAGAAAAAAAGACATTTCATCCCCACCTGACTCTTGCTCGAATAAGGACAAATTCGTCTATTACCCCAGAGCTCATAGAGACATTAAAAAAATATACGTTTCATGATATTGTTTGGAAAGTAGAATCTATCACTCTAATGAAAAGTGATTTACGTCCTGAAGGTGCAAACTATACCCCACTGGAAACATATTTATTAAAGTGTTAAGGTATAGATAACGTTTAAGAGACCTTGGGGACTGAAAAATCGGGAGGTTTTTACTTTATGGCGAAAAAGAAAAATCCACAAACACGGGAAGATATTCTTGAACAGGCAATAGATGACATTCGTGGAAAGTTTGGTGAAGGTTCCATTATGCGTCTGGGGGATCCCCTCAAGATTCAGGTGGAAGTCATCTCAACTGGAATACTTCCTCTTGATGTTGCCTTGGGAATAGGGGGTCTTCCAAAAGGGCGGATTGTTGAAGTTTTTGGGCCTGAAGGATCGGGAAAAACAACTGTCGCTCTTCATGCAATAGCGGAAGCACAGAAGGCGGGAGGAATAGCAGCTTTTATAGATGCTGAACACGCTCTTGATCCAAGATTGGCCGCCTCTCTCGGCGTAGATGTGCAATCTCTATATGTGGCACAGCCAGATAGCGGAGAACAAGCTCTTTACGTACTTGACACGTTGGTGCGCAGTGGGGCTGTCGATTTAGTTGTTGTTGACTCTGTAGCAGCTTTAACGCCACAAGCTGAAATAGATGGGAAAATAGGAGATAGTCAGCTTGGTTTACAAGCCCGCCTTATGTCTTATGCATTGCGACGTTTGACATCGGCTATTTCAAAAAGTAACTGTGTTGTTGTTTTCATAAACCAATTGCGGGCAAAGATCAGCACAGGGTACAGCAGTGGCCCCCAGGAAACGACTACAGGTGGCCGGGCTCTAAAGTTTTATAGTTCGGTTCGTATAGAGGTTAAACGTGGAAAGACTATAAGCAAAGGTGACGAGGCTATAGGGCATGAGTTGTGGATGAAAGTAGTAAAGAACAAGCAGGCTCCTCCCTTCAGAACTGCCCATGCCAGTCTTATTTATGGGAAGGGCGTTCCTGTGGGAATGTCATTGCTTGATATGGCTATTGACCTTGAAATTGTTAAGCGAAAGGGTTCATGGCTTGCTTATAAAGGAGAGACAATAGGCCAGGGAAAAGATAATGTAGCCCAATACCTTGAAGAACATACAGACCTCATGGAAGAGATTAAGAATGAAATTATGTCAAAAGTAGCTGAAGGATTAGGCTTTGTCATCGGAGAAGACAAAGAAGGTGATGACGAGGATTCTCTTGAAAAAGAGGACGAATTGGCTATTGAAGAAGGAATTCTTGAACTGGACGATGAATAAAATAATTTATACAGAAATATTTTAGTCGAACTCAATATTCTTATCTTTTAAGATAAAAAAGCATTTTATGTAACATATGTCTTGATAAATTCTAACAGAAAATAAATATATGTAAGCTTTTGCAGTCAAATGGATTGCTATGCTACTTAAAAGTAATCCATAAGTAGGTGTTGACAGTCTCGCGTTTCTCAAGTATTATCTTCGGGCACTGCGACGGAGAGCGGCGCAGCGCAGGACCTTGTAAAGTGAATAGGTGAGACGAAGAGGAAGCCAGTCAATTTAAAAGAAATTCATGGAGAGTTTGATCCTGGCTCAGGACGAACGCTGGCGGCGTGCTTAACACATGCAAGTTGAACGGAGGCATAT
>NZ_JAYFQR010000035.1:0-25166 GCF_034926885.1 Aminobacterium sp. | reverse complement strand
ACGCCTCAAAATTCGACCAGCCCTTCGTCGACAAACATTTTGTGATCGCTGCTGTCAGCGTCGTCTTTCCGTGGTCTATGTGTCCTATCGTTCCCACGTTAAGATGGGGCTTCGCTCTTTCAAACTTCTCTTTTGCCATTTCTTCTCAGGCCTCCCTGCGTATATAGAATCTCTGCCCTTTCGGGCTCTGTATTCCATGTTTAATACTCAACTGTAAATCGTACTGAACAAATTTTATCATACGAGTCAAGAATATCCATATCTCTGCACATAAAAAGACTCGGAAGAGATTTTACCATACGAGTCAAGAATATCCACATCTCTATACATAAAAAGACTCGGAAGGGAATTCCTCCCGAGTCTGACTTTCAAAAAAGAATTTAATGCACAAACTTGAACCCAAAAGCTTTTGATTACAAGTTGGCAAACTTAAGATCGAGAAAATATAAATTCACATTAATCCTCCCATTCACCTCCTCCTTTTCCCATTTTACTGAAGCAATATAACAATCCTCCGATAATTACAACCGCCATAAAAATCGCTGAAAAGATCGCAGTACCAGTCATATTACTTCCCCTCCTTCTCGATCTCTATTTTTGATTTCATATTTTGTAAAATAAAACTAACGATGAGCACGACAGCTATAAGAATCCAAATGAAATTAGCCCATACTCCATACCCTCCGTAGGGTTTTTTTAAATCCTGCATAAAACCTCCATAAATCACAACAAAAAGAAGACCAGCAGGAACAACATACTTGATGAGCACATCCATCCACGGTCCAACTTTGATATCAGATGTAGCATTGACGTGCTTTCGCAACTTATCAGCACCAAAGACCCATCCAACAACAAGCGAGGCAATAGCTCCACCCAAGAGGAGCGTATAGAAAGCGACAGTTCTATCTATAATGTCCAGCCAATACAGTCCTCCACCTGTACAATAAAGGAGTCCTACTAAAAAACATACGAGACAGCCCCAGAAAACCACTTTTTCACGTTTCCAGCCAAATTTATCAATTAATGGAACCATGAAACCACCATATGCCAAAAAGTAAGCGGAACTCAAGCCTATAATCCAGAACATAAGGAAAAACAAAACTCCAGTGAGCGTGTTCAAGGCGGGCATCAGAGAAACGCCAACAGGATATGTTACAAAAGCCAATCCTATTCCAGAAATCGTAACATCTTGCAAAGGAACTCCCAAAGCCTGCATAATATATCCTACTGTACTGAAGACTGCAAAACCGGCAAGAAAGGCAAAACCTGAATCTGCAAGACCTGTAATAATTGCGTTATTTGTAATATCACCTTTTTTTGCTATAAACCGGCCATAAGCATACATACCGGCCATTCCCAAAGACATGGTAAATGCAATCTGGCTAAAGGCCGCAAACCAAACATCTGGCCCTTTAAGAACAGACCAATCGATATCCAGATAATAGTTAAGTCCGTCAACAGCACCTATAAGAGTTACGCTTCTGGCTATGATTGCAAATATAAGGATCCACGCTAATGTCATCACGACTTCTGACACCTTGCCTATAATTTCAGCACCACGTCGAATAACAAAATAAATCACAATCCATGTAAAAGCCAAAGACAAAACGATCTGCCACCGCATACCACCGAGAACTCCTGGCCCATCGGTGATTTGAAGAACTTGTTCAAAGAAGTAAGGACCTGCCCCTTCTGCTCCTGCCGGGCCAACTCCCCAAGCAAGAGTCATTGAACTGAACATGTAAATCAAGGTCCATGCCATAATGACACAATAGTATGAGTCAATCAAAAAGGCTGATACAGCGGGAAACCAGCCCACCCACTCCCATTTTTTGCCAATGTTTGAAAAAACCTCGGGAGCTCCCTTCTGAAAATAATGCCCCATAGCAAATTCTGTAACGAGCCAAGGAATACCAATGGCAAAGAGGCCTATAACATACGCCACCAAGAAGGCTGCCCCACCATAGTTGTAACACATGTAAGGGAAACGCCAGACGTTCCCAAGCCCGATAGCGGATCCGATAGCCGCAAATATCAAATGACGCCGTTTTAAAAACTTTTCACGCCCAACTTCCACCATTTATCTCCCTCCTTTAAAAATTACCACGCCCCTACCTTCGAGCCTTCACGCTCGTTCTACGAATTAACATAAGCAAGGCTCCTATAAGAAGCCTAGCTACGTGCAACGCATATTTATGTTCACATGGGCTTTATGAAAATAGAAAGATCGCGGATGGGGAACAAAAATAAATGGAGGCTTTAAGAACCTAAAAAATGCGATTTAGGTTTCATGATAGCAATAGAAAAATTACTACCTTTTACTTAAAATGTTACTAGGAAGCAGAGCCCTTGTTGTACTATATTAATAGTAAAGCATATTGAATATAAAGTAAAGAGTACGAATTGTTTTACTCTAAGCTATAGAAAGAAGCACAAAAAAAGGATCCCTGAAAACGTCAGGAATCCTTCCTAATCCATGGAGCCGACTTCCGGACTCGAACCGGAGACCCCATCCTTACCATGGATGTGCTCTACCTGCTGAGCTAAGTCGGCTTTTCACATATAAATGGTGGTGGGAGTAGGGTTCGAACCTACGTAGGCGAACGCCGGCAGATTTACAGTCTGCAGCCTTTGACCACTCGGCCATCCCACCACATTTTTAACTATTTACTGGAGCCGGCGCCCAGACTCGAACTGGGGACCTGCTGATTACAAGTCAGCTGCTCTACCAACTGAGCTACACCGGCTCGCCGCTGGTATATTATAGCGGGAGAAAATAATCTGTCAACACTTTTTGTCAACTCTTATTCTCAACGGAATATCATTCTACAGTACTTTTTCTGCTTCTGCAACAAAAGCTTTTATTCCAGCCTGATGTATATACGGTTCCTCAGCCAATTGCGCTAAACGTTCGTGTAAAAGGGCTACATCACATTCTTCGCAAAAGACCATAAATGCCCACTCTTTTCCAGGGAAGATAGCATCCCCCCAATGAGTCTTTCCATTCTTTCGATCTTTACAAAGAACATCTTTCCACACAAAATAGCCGTCAAGCCCATTAGCGTCAAGAATTTCCATCAAATCTTCCGCTACGCTTTCATTGCAAAAAATCCAAAACATTTTCATGCTGTTTTCACCTGCCGCCCTTCTTCAAAACGCTTGGTTCGACGTAGTTTTTCTTCAAAAAGGCTGTAAATTACAGGAACAAGTACAAGCGTAACAATAGTCGATACAAGCAATCCTCCCATTACTGATATTGCCAAAGGCTGCCACAATTCAGCCCCTTGTCCACGGCTCACAGCCATAGGCAACATTCCAAAGAACGTTGTCAATGTTGTCATAAGAACAGGACGTAAACGGCGTTCTCCTGCCTCTAACAAAGCCTCGCGCAGTTTTAATCCTCTGGCACGAAGCAAGTTTATATAATCTACAAGAACTATGGCGTTATTGACGACTATTCCGATTAGCATAATGACCCCCAACAACCCCTGTAACGAGAGATACGTCCCCGTTAAAAGATAGGCAAAAGCAACACCCGTCAAAGCAAATGGTATGCTGAACATAATAATAAAGGGGTCAAGATATGCTTCATATTGCCCGGCCATGACCATGTAAACAAGAAGAACTCCCAAGAGGACAAGATATCCCATCTGCCTGAATGCATCGGCTTGTTCTTCCACTTCTCCGCCAAAGTTGATACGCACACCATGTGGAATCTCTACATTACGTATCATATCTCGCGCATCTTGTGTAACCTCACCTAATGACCGACCATGAACATTCGCCTCTACGATAATATACCGTTGCTTATTCTTTCGCTGTATTTCAGGCGGCCCTACGGTATCATCAAGACTGGCTATAGAGGAGAGACGAATAAGCTTTCCCGTAACACTTGGAACCATAAGACGATCAAGAATATCTCTGGAATCCCGCTGCTCATTGTTTAGGCGAATTCGAATAGGGTAGTCATCGTCACCTTCCCAATAACTTTCATTTGTCTCATATCCATAGTAGTAGGTTCGCAACGTTTGAGCTACAGCAGCAGTGCTGACTCCGGAAAGAGCGGCTTTTTCACGGTCTAATTCAACCCATACTTCTGGCCTGTTTTGTTTCTGGCTCAACGTTATATCGACAGCCCCTGGGATTTGAGCCAAGCTATCTTTTATTCGTGTTGCTGTGCTTAAAACTTCGCTCAGATTATCTCCATAAACTTCAATGTTTAGCGGTTTAGATCCTAAAAACATAGCTTTTATTGGAGATGTAACAATTACTGTCATTTTTTCAATTCCTGGTTTAGCTCTGAGCCATGAGCGCAATTCATTGGCTACGACAAAAGCGCTTCGATTTCTTTCTTTTTTAGGAACAAGCTTTATTCCCACTGTTCCTATATTGGGACCAGCTTCCTGACCTACGGCGACAGCATACCCCTTCTCATCTTTTCCATCGTAAGCATAAATGTTTGTTGCCTCGGGAATTGTCTCTTTGGCGTGCGCCATAATATCGTTCAAGAGAGCTGTCGTTTTTTCGAGTCGCGTTCCTTCAGGCAAGACAAAAGTAATTGAAATATCTCCCGTATCAGGTTCAGGAGTAAGCTCAGTTCCTATATAGCGGAATCCCCAAAAGGTCAAAACTAAAAGTAAAATGGCTACGGATACAACTTTTTTCCGATTATTTAAACTCCACGAAAGAATATTACGATACGTTTTTTCAAGCCAGACAAGACACCGTTCTGTAAATTTATGTATTCGAAATTGATCCTCTTCTCGTTTAAAAAAGCGGCTTCCCATCATAGGGATAAAAGAGAGACTTACGAAAAGAGACGCAACAACTGCTAAAACCATAACGATAGTAAGAGCAGAGAAGAATACACCAACAAGGCCAGAGATAAAGGCCAGAGGTAACAAAACAACAGCTGTTGTAAGGGTAGATGCAACAAGTGCAGATTGAACTTCTCTCGCTCCCAAAACGCTCGCAACAGACCGGCGCTCACCTAATTCAAGGTGATAAACAATTTGGTCAGTAGCAACAATAGAATTGTCAACTACCATTCCGCTGGCAACTGCAAGGGCCGATAAAGTGAAGATATTGATTGTATAGTCAAGCCATCCCATAACAATAAAAGTGATAATCAGTGAGAAGGGTATTGCCGAACAAATAATAAGTGAAGCAGGCAACCGTTTTAAAAAGGCCCAAGTCACTATAAACACCAAAAGAATTCCTACAAATAGTGACGATCCCAAATTCTTAATGGAATCCTGTATAAAATCAGCAGTATTGAGTCCCACGTAATATTGAACGTCAGAGGGAAACTCCCGAGCTTTCATTTCCTCCATTTTGGCCAATACCGAACGACTGACTTCCACTGTATTTGCGTCACTGTTTTTTAAAACGATAAGTATGACAGATCGTTGACCATCATGGAAACCTTCAATTTCTGTTTCTTTAAGGCCATCGACTATTGTCGCTACATCTTGTAAGTAAACAGGCCGCCCCCGTATAACACCAACAATAACTTTTTTAAGTTCATCTACAGATTTAAATCGTCCAGGAACACGAAGATAATACTCTACCTGATCTTCTTTCATTGATCCTGCTGGGATATTGATGTTTTCACTTTCAATAGCCTTGATTATTGTTTGAGTAGACAGCCCTAAAGCTTCGATTTTGTTTATATCGAGCTGAACTTGTATTTCTCGACGATCTCCTCCATAAATAAGAACCTCTCCCACTCCTGGAATCCGTGAAAGCGTTTCCGCTACTGTATTATCTGCGAAATGATAGAGACCCTGAAATGAGCTTCCCGCTGTAAGCGACATACTCAATACGGGAACTGTACCTGTCGTAATTCTCAAAATTATCGGCTCTTCTGCATCGTCAGGAAGGTCTCGTTTTGCAAAATTAACAGCGTCACGTATATCCCCTACTTTTACATCAAGATCTTCTCCCCATTTAAACTTTACAGAGACGACAGAGAGATTATCCTGAGACTTAGAAAAAATTGTATCTACGCCTTCTATAATAGAAACCTGATTTTCTACAATTTTGCTTACTCGTTGTTCCACATCGCTTGCGGAAGCCCCTGGCCATGTTGTCAATATATTGATAACAGGGGGTTCAATTTCAGGCAATAAGTCTACTTTCAGAGTTGTAAATACCAACCCCCCCAAAAGTAATACTGCCAGAAAAACCATTAGTGTCGTAATTCGGCGTTTTACAGAAAATTCTGGTAACGTCATTTATGAACCACCTCAATAGCAACGCCTTCTGAAACTTTTTCTGACCTAGTCAAAATAACTTCGTCAGAAGAGGAAAGGCCATCAAGAATCTCAATCATTCCTTTTGACTCGTCCCCTAATGTTACATAACGCAATTCAGCCGTATCCTCTTTTGTTCGCACATAACATATGGATTGCCCAGTTCCAGCCATTTGTCCCACAGCTTCAAGAGGAAGGGCTAAACCTTCATGCGTTTCCAATTCAATAACTGTGCGGGCAAACATCCCCGGTTTTAATATTGAAAGGGAATCAAGCAACACCTCAACTTTTCCAGTTCGTGTCGCTGCATCAAGGGTTGGTGAAATTCGAGAGACAGAAGCCTCAAATTGCCTCCCCGGAAAAGCATCCAGCTGCAAAGAAGCTTTTTGACCAACTCGAACTCGAGGGTATACCTTTTCTGGAACGGAACCTACTGCCTTGACTTTCATATTCTTGGCTATCATGAAAGCAGGCGTTGACGACGTCGTATCGCCGGGATCTAGATTCCTTGCGGTGATAACTCCTGAAATAGGCGCTTCTATTTTGTGATAGCTTTTTAAAATTTTGAGTTGTTCAAGAGCTGCTTGAGCTTCTTTTACCTGTTTTTTAGATGTTTTGTACTCACCATCTATATGCTCAAAATGTTGCCTGCTAATAACTTCTTCTTTATAAAGTGCTGAGAAACGTTCAAAATCGTTTTTTACTGTCCGATAATAAATTTTAGCTTTCGATAGCGTCGCTGCCGCCTGATTAATCTGCTCACTTATCAAGCTCTCATCAAGTTCAGCCAGAATCGTACCCGCTTTAACTATGTCGCCTTCATTGACAAATACTCTTAAAACAGTTTTACTGGGAACCTTACACACTACAGCGGCTTCTTCCTCTGGTTCTAAAGTTGCTGCAAAATGAAGCTTTTCAGTAAAAAGCTTTGTTTCGGGAGAAACCGTTTCTACTTTAATTCGCTCTCGTTCAATAGGCTGTTGCTCTAGCTGATGTTGTTGATAAGCACGAAAACCTATGAGCCCAAGAAAAAGAATGACAATACTGAAGAGCAATAACACTTTTTTCATCGAAACCACTCCTATTCCCTATTCTCCGCAACCATATGGTTAGAACCAATTGAGTATAAAAGCTCAGATTCAGATGTATATGTGTCATATACAGCATCAACAAGTTGGGTTCGTGCGTTAGTTAACGCAACTCTGGCATCAAGCACATCAATGTTTGTTCCAACCTGTGCTCCATACCGCTTCAACGCCATTCGGTAGTCTTCTTCTGCACTTTCTACTTGCTTCTGAGCTACATTGATACGTTGCATCGCTGACTCAAGATTTAACTTTGCAACTGAAACTTCAAGACAAATTTGCTTTTTAAAATCTTCTGCTCTGTAAAGAAATTCATCAGCAGCAGCTCGTGCTTCTTTAGCTTTCGACTTACTCGCTCCTCCATCAAAGAAGGTCCACAAAGCTGTAACAGATATTTTCCAATCATCTTTTTCACTTGGGAAAAAGGTATCGTCTACAACGTAACTTTCAGCTTGCAACACTACCTGAGGACGTCCTTCTGCTGATGCCGCCTGAGCCAAAGCAAGAGAAGATTTAAGAGCATAGTCTAGAGCTTTCAGTTCAGCTCTTTGTTGTAGTGCTACATCTAGTGGTTTCTCTGGAATATATACATTTTTTACACTCTCTTCAGGAGTTGAAAGAACATATTTTTCTCGAAGAGAAGAACCAACGGCCCTTTCTAGAGCATTCCATGCCACATCTACAGCATTAACAGCACGAATGCGGTTTAATTCTGCTTCTGAAACATCCACGTCAACTCTGAGAAGCTCGTTCTTAGCCACTACTCCATGTTTATAAAAAGACTCGACTTGTTTTAAGTGCTCTTGTGATAAGTCCCAAACATCTTCAGCTATAACCAATTTAGCTCTGGCTCTTTGTAAATTATATAAAGCCTTTAAAACATTATTTTGTACTGTTTGAGAAACTCTGGTCTCTTGAGCCTTGGCTCCCTCAAAGGCAAGCTTTTGACTCCGTATCGAATTCTCAACTCCTCCGCTGCTATAAAGCAAGTAGTTGAGAGAAATAGCAGCTCTGTATGTTTTTTCAAAACCGGCAACAGCTCTACCTGTAGGAGCCGGAATGCCATTCAAATAGACGGGATACCAAGGAGCTTCTTTTTCTTGTTGATATGTTATAGATGTTGATAACTGTGGAAGCTGTGAAGCTTTTATTCCCTCAAAACGAGCTTGTGCTTGTTTTACCCTTTCTGCCTCGGCAGCTAACACAGGATTATTTTTTTGAGCTAGTTCTAACACTAGAGATTCAGTGAGGACTTGAGGACTTTGCGCCCAAAGCTTTCTCTCGCATGAAAGGACCAGAACAAAAATAGCCACCACTAAAATAAAAAAAGAAAATATTCTGTTATGGCGCATATGACGCCCCTCCCTTAAGAATACGCAAAACAATAAATTTCCAAGAACGTTTAGCTTCTTCGGCAGAGTATATTGTTCCCAAATTGACTAGTACTCCCGAAAGAAAGCTTTCAAAGAGCCGAATTAACTCCTTCACAGTTAATTCACCTGCTCCATTTTTAAGCTTGGGATACATTCGTATAAGGGTTGATTCAAGCTCTTCTACCAAAGAAGCGCTAATTGACTTATTGAGCTCCAGAATTTCCTTATTTCCCCTTATGGATTCAAGAGCCATATGAACGCTGAACATACGCCAAATTTTATCGTTCATCATTGCATCAAAAAGCTGTTCACCCCTCCGAATAAAGAGTCCATCACGTTCTTCTGGTTCTTCAGCTTCAGATGGGAGCATAATACCCCTAATCCGTTCTACCTCCTGTTTTAACACCTCTCTGTAAAGGTCAAGTTTCCCCGGGAAATGCCAATATAAGGCTCCCTTACTCAACCCGGCTTCTCTTACTATGACATCAATACTCGTTCCGTAAAAACCTTTTTCTGCAAAATGTTTACGAGCTATATCTAATATATGCGTTCGTGTATCTTGTGCGTTATCTTTCACGGATTCACCTCCCGACCGTTTAGTATGTTATGATATATACAACATACCGAACGGTCTGTCAATATTAAGCATATAAAAAAAGGGGTGCTTTATAAAGCACCCCCTATTAACATTTTCTCTGATTTTCACGAAAGGGATAAAATATTTTTTGCTATTTCAAAATAGACGATTAGCCCAAATACATCGACGATAGTTGTAATAAAGGGACCAGACATAATGGCAGGGTCGATACGCACCATTCGGGCTATAAAAGGTAAGAGTGTTCCAGCAAGATTTCCAAGTAAAACTACGGCAACAATAGCAAAAGCTACAGTTAAGGCTACGCCATATCCTGTATGAAGCATATATGCCCGAACTAAGCCTAAAACAGCTAAAGCTGCGCCTAATAAGATTCCTGTTAGGGCTTCTCTACAAATAACTTTTCCTATATCTTTCCATTCAATATCACCAAGGGTAAGACCTCTTATTACGAGAGTGGAGGCCTGCGTTCCAGCATTTCCACCTGTACCAATAAGCAAAGGGATAAAAAAGGTTAAAGCAACGACACTTTGCAAAGCAAAAGAATATCGTTTTAAAACAACAGATGTCATTGCCTCCGTTAATATACAAATGAAAAGCCACATAAAACGTTTTTTAGCCAACGTAAAGATACTCGCATCAAGATAATTCTCTTCTACAGGCTGAATACCAGCCATACGTTCAAAGTCTTCCGTTGCCTCTTCCTCAATAATATCGAGAATATCGTCAAAGGTAATAATACCGACAAGGCGCTTCTCATTATCGACTATAGGGATAGCCTGTAAGTCATATTTCGACATTATCTGAGCAACTTCCTCCTGGTCGGTTGTTGTTGTTGCATATATAGGGTCGTCCATAAGGGCTGCCACTGTAGTATGAGGTTCAGCCATTATGAGCGTTTCTAAATCGACAACCCCTTTCAGGTATCGCTGGGTATCAACAACAAAACATGTATAAATAGTCTCTTTACTTCGTGCTTGCTTACGGATTCTCTCAATAGCCTGCTCTGTCGTCATTTCTTCCTTTAAATCTATATATTCAGGAGTCATTATTCGTCCGGCAGAGCTCGCTGGATAGTTCAAAAGCATATTAGCAACCTTACGTTCATCTGAAGAAAGACGTAATAACAATCTTTTAACAGTCTTTGCAGGTAACTCATCAAAAAGAGCTGTTCTGTCATCATCAGACATTTCTTCCATAATCTCTGATACTTCCGCATCAGTGAAATGGTTCAGCATTTCTTCTATTTCAGTGCTATCCATAAACTCAAACACGTCAATAGCCTGATCTTTTGCCAGCAACCTGAAAAGAAAGACCCTTTCTACAGGAGGTTTTTCTCCCAAAATTTCAGCAACATCAGCTGGCTCAATAGTGCTTAGAAGCTCTTTTAAGCTTTTAAATTTTTTGCTAAGGAATAATTTATCGATGCTCTCGAGGAATTTGTGGTGCAAATTATCCACTGGCATCTCCCCCTTTGTTCCTATATTTTTTTAAAGGGTGAGAAACAGGTCACACCCGACGGGCGCCGGGCGCTATCAAACCTGCAATGAGGGATAATAGAACGAACTCGACGCCTGTTAGTTCATGAGAAACCTTATAAAACTACACGATAAAGGGACTATACCGCTATCCATGTTACACCTCTTTTAAAAGAACATACGGGGCATTGCATATGAAAACACCCCGTATGTTTTTCTTTTCGTAAAGTAATTAACGTTTGGAGAACTGTCGCAGTCCTCGGGCACCCTTCTGACCGAATTTCTTTCTTTCGACCATACGAGGATCTCGGGTAAGATACCCTGCCTTTTTAAGAACGGGACGAAGTTCTGGATTTAGCTTAAGAAGGGCTCTGGCAATACCAAGGCAAACCGCTCCGGCCTGGCCGGTAAGACCGCCTCCATTAGCCCTGACAAAAACATTGACTTTTCCTTCTACGCCAGCAGTTTTTAAAGGAGCTAAAGCATGTACCTGCCATACGTCGCGGGGGAAATAGTCTTCAACTGTTCTTTCATTAATTTTTATAGTTCCATCGCCCGGGCAAACTCTCACGCGAGCAATAGCATTTTTACGTCTTCCTGTACCCCAAAAATAGGAAGGAGTTGGCATTCTTTTTCCTCCTTTCTTATATTAAATGTCAAGAGTAACTGGCTGTTGTGCTTCGTGAGGATGATTGGCTCCCGCATAGACCTTAAGTTTCCGCTGGAAATTAAGGCGTGTCTTGGAAGGAAGCATCCCTTTCACAACAAGCTCGACAAGTCGCTCTGGTCTTTTCGCCATGATTTCACCGTAGGTCTGGCTTTTAATTCCGCCAGGATATCCTGTGTGGTGATATCTTTTAGCATTCATCAGCTTATTACCAGTCAACTTTACTTTATCCGCATTGATAACAATCACGAAATCTCCACAATCAACATGTGGGGTATAGGTCGCTTTATGTTTCCCCATCAGTATTCTAGCTATTTTGACAGCTAGTCTTCCCAATGGTTTATCGGTGGCATCTACTACATACCACTCACGCGCAACTTTGTCGCGAGTAGCCATGTAGGTACGATTGCTCGCCATGCTCATTTCCTCCTTTATACTTCAATTCAAATATATAGGGAAAAGCCCCAAAGGACACTCATAGACACGAAACTGTTTCTTTATAGTCGCATCTGGGAATGGTGGCAGCACTCCCACTAAAAGGAAACGTTTCTATATTCTAGAAGCATCCGTAGAACTTACTTATTTTACACGTTTTAGCTTAGAATTTTCAATAATCCCTGGCAATCTTCCTCGTTTTGCTATAGGAATTCCATCGATAACCTTCAAATCCATGGTCATATCTCGAGGAGTTCCATGAGCAATATAACTTCCAACGCCAAAAGAATCAACACCCGCTTCAGAAAGAATTCTAATTCGCTCTGGATTAAGGCCGCCTGAAGCAATAATTTTCACATGTGAAAATCCTGCTATATCTAAACGATACCGAACTTCTTTTACAAGCTCAGGTGTTACTCCGCCTCGTTCGCCGGGGGTATCGAGACGAACTCCAAAAAGACGGTCTCCGAGAGCACGAGCTACACGAAGCGACTCTTCAGCTTCATCTTTAAATGTATCGATAAGAACGATCCTCGGTTCCCCTTCCGGAACCTCTTGGTCATAATACTTGGCTAATTCAACGGTGTCTCCCACAATAAGAACTGCAGCGTGAGGAACTGTTCCTGTCGGCTCATGCCCAGCTAATTTGGCTCCTAACATGCAACTCGCACCGGAACAACCACCAACAGCGACAGCCACTCTTTCCATTACTGGAGCAATAGCAGGATGGACGTGTCTTGCACCAAAGCAAAGAACCGGCCTTCCTTCCGCAGCTTCAACGCACTGACGGGCAGCCGTTGCCCACCCACTGGAACTTGCCAAAATTCCGAGAAGAACCGTTTCGTATAGACCGAACTCGGAATAAGCCCCGCTTATTCTCATAACAACTTCTTTAGGAGCGAAAGTATCTCCTTCTTGTAATGAAGAGACAGAAACGTTTTTACTCTGCAAAATTCGCATTGCCTCTGGAAGTCCTGCAAAAACACCATTACCACGAGCAAAAAACTCCGCTACAACCGGAGTATTATCTTTTCCAGCTCGATGGAGCACATCTTTTGTTTTCAAAAAATAGACATCGGAGGTCAATCCACTCAAAATTTCTTCGTGCGTTGCACTATAAAAGCGATCTGTATCGACCGTAATAGAAGAAAGATCGTCGAGGGAATTTAAGTTCCCGTTTTTGGTCATACCTATTCTCCTTTATTTTGTCATTATTACAAGTACAAGAGAAGTTAACATGAAAAGGCCGGTTAACACAACCGTTATTTTCGTCAAGCCACTCAAACGCTGCCACTGACTTCCACCCATATCCGACTGGGTTCCTCCTCCAAAGATGCCGGAGAATCCGCCTTCTTTACGCTGTTGAAGAAGAACTACTCCCATTAAGGCAATACTCAAAAGGATATGAACTATGCCAAGAAACATTCTCACTTACTACACCCCCTACACAATAAGGCACCCAAAATCCAAACAGTAGATTATTCTATCACATTTGTTGTTGAAGAATATGTATTAATTGATAAGAAGCTATAGCTCTATGTGAAATACGAGCTTTTATTTTATCAGGAAGATCGGCAAATGGACTATCAAACCCCTGAGGAATAAAGAGTGGATCGTAACCAAATCCACCTTCTCCTTGTTGTTCCTCTGCAATTTTTCCCCAACACTCGCCTTCCGTTATTATAGTATGCCCCTCTTCAGGAAAACAGAGAGCAAAAGCAGCTACATATTTTGCTGTTCGATCTTCTTTCCCTTCAAGAGATTGAAGAAGCCACTTATTCCTCGCCTCGCTGGAAGCAGCAACTCGAGCAGAAAAAATACCAGGTTTCCACTGCAGGGCGCGAACTTCAAGACCGCTATCGTCAGCTAAAGAAGGCATACCGCTTGCTTCCGCCCACGCCGCAGCTTTCAGATAAGCATTCCCCATATATGTCTGGTATGTTTCGTCCACATCAAGAGATAGACGTTCTGGACCAAAAACAAGATTTATCTGCAAGGGGGCAAGTAAAGCGACAACTTCTTCGTATTTATTACGATTACTGCTGGCAAAAAGAACAGATCTCACCAACACAAGCCTGTCGCTCCTCTTCCGTAATATCAAGAACTGCTACCTGATGCTGCATTATCGATTGAAGTCCTTCTTCTGCCAAGTCGAGCATTGCATTGAGTTCGTCTCTAGCAAAAATTCCCTGCTCACCTGTCCCTTGAATTTCTATAAGCTCTTTATTGCCATTCATTACAACATTACAATCGACTTCAGCTCTGCTGTCTTCCTCGTAACAAAGATCCAAACAAAGACCGTTTTGTATTTTGCCAACGCTGACAGCACCAATAAAAGATTTAAGCGGCAATGTATTTATTTTTTTATTTTCCCTTAAATATCTCAGGGCATCAAACAATGCAATAAAAGCTCCAGATATGGCAACGGTACGAGTTCCACCATCAGCTTGAATAACATCACAGTCTAGCCAGATCGTTCTTTCTCCCAAAAGAGAAAGATCAACTGCAGCACGTAAAGAACGCCCTATAAGACGCTGAATTTCTTGGCTTCTTCCGTTAATCGTTCCCTTAGTGGTGCTTCTCGTTGTTCTTTCAGCAGTAGCCCGAGGCAACATGGCATATTCTGCAGTAATCCACCCCTGGCCGCTCCCTTTCAAAAAGGATGGAATTTTTTCTTCAACAGAGGCTGTACAAATAACCTTAGTTTGGCCAAAACAGGCTAAAACTGACCCTTCGGCATAGCATGTGTATCCACGCTCAAAAGTTATTGGGCGCATGTCGTTGAACTTTCTACCATCACTTCGTACATAAATATTCTCCATAATAATGCGTTGATCCTTCCTTTTACGAACGAATTTCCCAAGGAACCGAAAGATTTACAGGCGCGCCGCTCTGAGGAACTTTCCCCTCTACGAGAAATCTCACTTTTGCAACTGGAGAGAAACTCTCTTTCACCGTCTGCACGATCCCCGTTATAAGCAGAGTACTTGTCTGCTCCCCTAGAGCATTAAGTGAAGCCATAAAGGCATTATTTACATTAAGATATGCCGTATCTCCATTTCTAAAAACATGTTGAACGCTCACTCCGCGCAATGGATCGCCGCACTCTTCAAAAAGTTTCGCAATAAGACGCTTCATGTCATCTTCCATAATGCTTGAAACTACAACTGCATCTTTTTTAACGATATTTCCGTCTATAGGAATATAGATAGGAAAGGTTACCTTTCTTCCTACAGTTGAGTCTGCTGCCAAAAATTCCGAAAGCTCCTGCTGATTCTCAACAACATCACTCTGGTTTACCAAATTTTTCTTATTCAAAAGATCCAACGTAAAAGATGTTCCCCAATAACCCACTCCAAAAAACAAAAAGACAATAGCAACCCACGCTATGATACGAAAGACCATGGGAGCTTTATGTGTCGATGTCTCTTCTGCATACCTCCGCCCACGCTTAGAACGAGGCTTTGTCTTTGATAACTCCGCTTGTCTATCTAAATTACGACGAATTTGCAAATCATCTTCAAAATCGTCAGAAAAACGATCTTCTTTACGAACCATGTTGTATAGCGCTAACGCGCCACACACCTCCTCTCACATCTCCTATTTTATCGGCCTCCATTGAAGTAGGCCTCTACCCCTCGCGCAATAGCTTCGGCAAACTGTCTTTGAAAAGACGTAGAAGCAAGCTTTTTCGCTTCACTTCGTTCAGTAATAAAACCTGTTTCTATGAGCACTGCCGGCATCGAAGCACCACGCAAAACAAAAAATGGGGCCTGAGCAACTCGTCTCATATTTAAACGATTATTTTTTCCTGCTTTAAATAGATATTCCGCTACGTCAGTACTATCACTAATTTTAGCGTTTTGCTGCATATTTCCAAGAATATTCAAAAGCATTTTTGTCTTTTTATCAACTTGTGCTGAACTCTCACTACCATTATCGCCTGTCAACTCTCGGTTTTCAATTAAAGCCAACTGCATTGCGTCTTTATCTGTAGGCAAAGCCATAATGTATATTTCCGTGCCAGTCGCATGCCTTCCTTTAGGTAAAGCATTGGCATGAATACTGATAAACATATCAGCTTCCCAATTATTCGCCAACTCAGTACGCTCTCTCAACTTTAGATAAATATCTGTGCTTCGAGTCAAACGCACATCAAAACCTCGTTTTTTAATACTCTCCGCTAATAATTTCGAAAACTGAAGGTTTAAATTCTTTTCTCTCAAGCCGTTTGAAACGGCGCCAGGATCTTTCCCCCCATGACCAGGGTCAACAACAATGAGAGGTTTTTTTGATTTCTTCTGAGGTGGCACAGCAACACGTTGAGGAACAGAAACATTCTGAGATTCAGGAATATTCCCGCCAGGTGCTGTTATTTCCAGAATTTCTTTCTGTTTTTCGGGGAATATGTCAACCACCAATCGCGTCGGATTAGGAAGGGTAAAGATGTTCATTTTCCCGCCCTGAACGGAATGCAAGGATACTATATATTTCCCATTTAAAGTATTCATTTTGACAGATACATCTTGAGGATACGGAGAAGAAAGATCGTTTTGAGAAAGACTCGAACCAGAGAAAACAATAGAAACCGACGTATCTACCTCTTTTGATTCAGGTTCGGCCACACCCAAATAGTCAAAAACTACCCTAATTTTTTCTTCATAACGTCCCCATCTCAGCGACTTTAGCTCACATGTCGGTTGCTGAACCGGTTGCTGAATCGCTGGCTTAATTTCTTCTTGAAGAGGTTGAAGCTCTTCTATAACAACAGGAATATCAGAAGCCCCCATCCACGATAGCGTAGATTTATCCCCCGCTGCCTGATATAAAGATTGAAGAATTTTCATGGCAGATCGAGAATCAAGCCACCAATGTCCATTTTCCAAAACGGGTGCTGAGGCTGTCGGTAGAAGCTGAACATTCAACCATACTGCTGTAGCTTTATGAACAAGTTGTAACTTATTGTTTTTGTAATAAATCAAAAGTGTATCTTCTTTTTGCTCCAAATCAAGCTGTAGAAGTCTCACCATAGTCCCAATAGAAACCATGGTCAATCTGCCTTGTTCTTTTATTGGAACGTCTCCAAGGACACGACCGTTAAGAGCCAAATTCCATCCCGTCGAAGACATCGCCGAATCGGAAATAAAAACAAGTGCTGTTATAAGAAAAATAAATATAAATATAAATTTTTTACAAACCTGCCGCTGTAACATTATCGATCACCATCGTACATCCCCCAATATCGCCAAAAAAGGAAAGATCGCCCCCTACTAAAACGATACGATTCAACAAATCAAGTAAATTCCCAGCTATTGTCATTCCTGCAATAGGACGATCAAGGAGGCCTTCAAAGAGACGTACTCCTTTTATTCCAAGGGAAAAATCCCCACTTACAGGATTAACTGTATGAAGTCCAAGAAGCTCTGTTACATAAAGTCCATTCTGAACAGAATGGAAAATTTCCTCAGGTGAGAGCGTCCCCGGTTCCATATAAAGATTGGAAATATCCACATCAGGAAGAGAGGAGAAACTTCTTGCCCCATTTCCTGTAGAACGTACCCCATCTTTTCGAGCATATTTAAGGTTATAGAGAAAAGCTTCCACTATACCTTCTTTCATCACAACCGTTTTCTGACAAGGAACGCCCTCTCCATCGAAAGGAGAGGTTCCAAGTTTCCGTGGCATAAGACCATCATCTATGAGAGAAAGAAGAGGGCTGGCAACTTTTTTCCCGAGTTGCCCTTTGTAAAGGGAACGATTTTTATGGACGTTTGAAGCACAAAAAAGATCCCCAATGACAGAAAGCAGTGATGATGAAACCTCTGGAGAAAAAATCAAAGTATATTTTTTAGTAGGGAGAGGCGTTCCCCCCAATGTATAGGCTGTCTGTTTCACAGCCTTTTCCGCTATCTTTTGAAGAGAACAATCTTCAAGAAAACGAAACTCTTCCCCAAAACCCCCCATCTCCATATGTTCGCCGTCGCTCATAACAAGGCTAACACCAGCAGCAAGAGCCGTTCCTTCATACCATCCATATATACCTGCAGAGGACATATAAAAAGTATCCCCTTGCCCATCGGCCCATGAAGCACTTCGTACAGAAACAACCCGAGAGTCCTTTTCTCTTACATAACGAGTCATTTCATTACACCACTCCATACGCTGTTCTGGTGTGATTGACTGAACAGCATCATCTTTGAGCTCTAATTCTTCCGAATAGGAGGGGGCGTCTTCATAAAGAACAACCCACGGATCGGGTTCAACCAGAGAACAATTGTGCAAGCTCCAATCGACAAGTTGCTGTAACGCCACTTTATTTATGGCATTAACATGTGCTACACCCTGACGACCTTCCCCATCAAGAACGCGCAGTCCAATACCTGTAATACAGCCTGAATTATTCTGCTCCGGTTTCCCATCACGAAGAGATAAGGAAGAATTACATCCTGAATAATAGAGGACATCGGCCCCAGACGCTCCTTTTTTTGTTGCTTCGTCTATTAGAAATTCTGAACAGTGAACTATCTCATCATACCAAGGGACAACCATTCTATTGTCTAACCTCTTCGACTATAATATCTGCGGCCGCCACGGCTTGTTCCCTAGAAACATCAAGATGAGTTACAAGACGTATACGCCGCTCTCCCATTGCCGTAAAAAATACGCCTCTCTTTGAGCAACGATCTATCAACATATCTGCGGTAAGATCACCTTCAGGTAAAGAGAAGAAGATCATGTTTGTCCGCTTACCATTATTCTCTACAGCTATGCCTGCTGCTTCAAGTATCTGAGCAACAAGACTGGCATTATCATGGTCTTCTTTCAAATGTTCAATATTATGTTCTAAAGCGTAGAGGCCAGCTGCTGCAATAACTCCAGCCTGCCGCATTCCTCCACCTACACGTTTCCTCCAATGGCGCGCTCTTTCTATAAAATTGCGAGAGCCGCAAATAATACTCCCAACAGGAGCCCCAAGCCCCTTTGATAAGCAAAGCTGCACAGAATCAACGAGAGTTGTATAAGCAGAAACATTTGTTTCCCACGCTGTAGCAGCATTGAAAAGCCGTGCGCCATCTAAATGAATGGATAGCCCGAGTTCTCGAGCCTTGCAAGCTGTTTGGGCAAAGACGTCAGGAGAAAGAGCTATTCCACCACATTTATTGTGAGTGTTTTCAAGACAAAGAAGCTTGGCAGGAGCAAAATGAACGTTGAGAGGAAGACATTTCTCTTGAACAGCCTCCGGGCTCGGAATCCCCACAGAGTCATCTACAAGCATAGGAAATAATCCGCCGAGAACGGATAGACCGCCACCTTCGTAATTATTGATATGAGAATAGGTCCCAAGAATGACACCATCTCCTCGATTGCCGTGAGTCAGAAGAGAAACAAGGTTCCCCATAGTTCCAGAGACTGCAAATAAAGCCGCCTCTTTTCCTGTTAGTTGGGCAGCCTTTTCTTCTAGTTTTATGACTGTGGGATCTTCTCCATAGACGTCATCTCCTACTTCAGATTCATACATTGCTCGACGCATGGCTTCACTAGGTTTTGTCACTGTGTCACTTTTTAGATCGATGGGAAAGTGCATCTCTATTCTCCTCCTTACATCATTTAGACTCTTTCGTTAACCTTATCACGTTATACTACCATTTATCTACAGGGATATACCTAAACGCGCCCAAGGTAAGAAATCAGTCTTTACACGAATCCCCATTGACACACTGGGTCTATTCGTTCCGTGAAAATCTGAACCTGCCGTAGTAAAGAGATCCATCTCTTTTGCAATACGAAGATACTGAAATATTTGTTGTGAAGAATGGCTGGGGGAAAGACACTCTATTCCCCATAAACCTAAAGATTTTAATTGTTTCAAAATATCGACAAGAACACCATAATCATCTGTCGTTTGGGCAGGATGAGCTAAAACAGCCACTCCATCCGCTTTTTGTATAACATCAATACAAACTTCAGGGGAAAGACGATAGCGAGGAACGTATGCAGAAGCATCGTGGCCAAGATATCTGTCAAAGGCCTGCCACATATTCTGAACATATCCTTTTTTAATGAGGACTCTTGCAATATGCGGACGCGCTACTACATCTCCGTTGGCTTCTGCTCTTACTTCTTCGATAGAAACAGACATCCCCAGTTTCTGAAGCTTTTCACATATTTTTATGTTTCTTTCGTCTCGTCCTTCTCGCAAATCTTTCATATGTTTTTGGAAGAGAGGAGATTCAACGTTAATCCTATATCCAAGAATATGCATAACGCCATTAAACTCTGCTGAAAGCTCTACTCCCGAAACTCCACGCACTCCCAATTTATTGCAAGCTGTTAAAAATTCATTTACACCTTCCGTGGTGTCATGATCTGTTAAACTCATGACAGACAATCCTCGCCTTTTTCCTCTGACCACAAGATCCCGAGGAGCAAGAGTTCCATCGGAACTGGTACTATGAAGATGTAAATCAATGAAAATCATCTTGCTAGCCTGCGATTTCCGAGTCTAGCTCATCAGCAAGAATAACATCAAGATCAAAAAGCGTAACGAGATCAAGAAGCACGACAAGCCGTCCGCCTTCTTGTTTTATAACTCCCAAAAGATATTTCTTTTCCATAGAGGTATCCAGTTGAATATTCTGTTCTATCTGAGAGTCAAAGACAGTACATACTTCGCGAACTGAATCGACTAAAATACCAAATTGAATATCATTCCATGAAACTACAACGATTCGAGAATCTTCAGTCAAAGCTTTTTCTTCCATCCCCAACTTCAATTCCATATCAAATACTGGGACGATCGTGCCACGAAGATTTATTACTCCACGAATGTAATCTGGAGCGTTAGGAACGCGTGTAATTACTGGCGGGACTCGAACAATTTCCTTCACTTCATTTACGTTCAGAGCAAATTCTTCCTTGCCAAGAGAAAAGACAAGAATGATTTGCTCTTCTCCTCTATCTTCCTGAGCTACATTTTCAATATTCTGCGTCTGAGATACATCCATTTTAGGTACTCCTCCTTGTGGAATCCTTATCTACCACTGTTCATGATGCAAAAGAACGCCATCTAACGTAATGATCCGTATATCATGCTCTTCGATTAGAGCTATGCTTGCCGGATCTCGCCCGCGGGGTAAAGAAGCCCCTCCCGGATTTAAAAACCACGTTTTCCCTTCTCTGACAAGTGAACCTACATGAGTATGACCAGATATGACAAGATCTGCTTTTGCATTTAATGCTAAATGTCGTAGTTGAGAGAAATGAGAGCCGTGGTTTAAGAGTATAAGTTTGCCGGCCCACCATATTGTCACGTAAGGAGAAAGTATAGGCCACTTCAGCCACTCCTGATCCCGAGAAAAATCACCGTTGCCTTTTGCAATAAGAACGGGAACAGAAGAAGCATTCATCATATCGGCCAGTCCAGTATCAACTCCACTTTTTAAAACATCTCCTGCGTGAAGAATGGCCTCCACATCACCCCATATATTCAAAGCCTTCTCCCATGCATCTGCGTGACCATGTGTATCGGCAATAACACCAAGACGACGAGACATCCTTTCTCTCACCTCCTCATAGAATCGACAATGGAAAGAACGTCACGTAAAAGGGCAAAAGCTGCTGATCGACGGCCAGCACCAGCACCTTCTATACATATCTCCCCCATTGTATCAGTCGAGATAACTGCACCATTTGTTACGCCATAAAGAGTAACGAGAGGATGATTGGCCGGTAAGGCCGCTGGGGCTACTTCTATGTAAACGTTCTGGCCTTTCCTTTCTATTCTTGAAAGGAGACGCACCACTCCACCTTTAGTTCTTGTCCTGTTAAGCATTTCAGGAGTAACTTCACGAATTCCTTTTACATGTATTTTATCTTTTGTAAGCATGGGAGAGCCCATAAGTGCTTGAGCTACAATCATTGCCTTATAAGCAGAGTCCCAACCATCAATATCTATACTGGGATCAGCTTCTGCATATCCTCGCCTTTGCGCATCAAGCAGTGCATCATCAAGAGTGCTTCCCTGACGCATTTGCTCAAGAATATAATTACATGTTCCATTCAAAACTCCTTCAAAAGACAGAACTTGAGTTGCAGGCAATCCATGTCGGACTAAAGAAAAGAGAGGGGTTCCACACATAACAGTTCCCTCAAAAAGGAAATGAGCTTTATTAACCTGAGCCAGTTTTGATAAAGGGTGATACCAAAGAGCTACTGGAGATTTGTTACATGTAACAACTGATTTTCCTCGCAAGAAGGCTCTCTCGATAAAAGAACGAGCCGGCTCTCCTGTTTCCAAACTTGAAGATGTTGTATCTATGAGAACATCATATTCTCCGTTACAAAGTAACTCTTCAAGAGAAACAGAATCACGATTTTCCTTAGCGTACAGTATCTTACCATCGATACGCCCTGTCTCTTCTTCTGCCTTAAAAACCTCATTAATATCAAGTCCTCGCGGGGAATATATATTTCCTCTTCTTCGCGTAGCTATTCCGTTAATTTGCACTGAACTTTTAAATTGAGAAAAAATTTCTTCTTTTTTTCGTATCAGTAGAGAACAAAACTCACGCCCAACGTTGCCAAAACCAAGAAGAAGAATAGATAATTTCATACAAACTCCTCCAACGCATAATCATTACAGTGCTTCAGCTTGGATAATGTTTTATTTTATCACTTTAGGTAGTGCTTCGTCTTATGTCTATTCATGTTGTATTATTTCTAAATAGAAAATAGAATAGTTCTATATCATACGGAGGGAGTTCTTATCTATGAGCGAACACATTTCTCAGGAATCCGTTTTAAAGGAACTTAAAAATCTCGTGGAGTCTTCTTCTCTTGTAACAGCCAGATTAATAGAAGCAGTCTCACTTAACTCCCAGCTTGCATCCTCTTCCACCCCCGAAATGCAGGATCTCTTTCATCAGTGGATCAACTATATTGCTGGAGAAATTCTAAACATCGCCAATAAAAATGAAACTGTCAACGTAAAAGAAGTGGCAGAGAGTATTGGCGTGTGCGAAACGACAATTCTTTCTCTGCTTCTCTACCTTGAAAGAAATGGATCAATAATTGTTGAAAACGTCACAGTAAAAAAAGGAAAGGGTGAAAATCAGGAATTGTGCCACTGCCTCCGTTCATAAAAAATAATGAGGTGATAGTATGGCAACAGATTTACAACTCTTGTCAAAAAAGGCTCGCAGAAGAGCGGCTCTCGCTGAGGCAGGGTTAGAAAAATCAGCCTCTTTTGATGTCTTATATAGTAATATGAGTTATATTTTTTCTGACATTCTCAATGAACAACAACTTTCAGAAACTTGCGATACATGCATCCAATATGAGATAAATACTCTTTTTGTTCCACTTCTTGCTGTTCCTTATGTGTCCAAGCGTTTTTCAAAAGAAAAAATAAAGGTGGGAGCTATTATAGACTACCCCTTAGCAGGGCTCCCTCCATCGTTAAAACAAGACGCCATACTTTGGGCGGCAAAAAATGGGGCAGATGTAATTGTTGTCCTCATAAGATCTGACGTCATGCATCAGAACAGTGATCATAACGAACTACGTCAAGCGCTTATCTCATACAGAAACGTTTTACCTTTTGATTTCCCCCTCTATTTTGCTTTTAATTCGTATATTTTATCTGAGGAGGAAATCATCACTTTTGCCAGATATTCAGAAATCGCTCGCGCCTCTGGCATCATTTGTATCAAGTACACGAGACAACAACATATTTTACAGAATATAGCTCTTTTACGCTCTGCTTCTCCCGACACAATGAGTGTGGGATTTTTAGGAAATAGCAAATCCTGGCAAGAGATAGAAACATTAAATGCTGCCGGAGCTGATATGGTCATTACATGTTGTCAACCTGATCTTTTTCGATATCCTTCTCATTTTAAATTTTAAAATTTAAATAATGGGGGCATGGTAATGAATAGCAATTCATCAAGCTATATAAAGCGACTTTCTATTCCACCAATTATTTCTATACTAATTATCCTCATTTTCATTACAACTCGAAATTCCTCTTCGAAAATACAACTCACTCCCTTATTTTCTATTCTCTTACTTTGTTATATTGCCAGCTGTATTTACTATTTTTTTTCGAGTAAGTGGGGACAAAATCACGAAGTTTTGGGGTATCAATTTTTTTCGCAAGGGCTCATCATTGCGGTATTCGGATCTATACTTGGTCAGCATTTCCTAGTTTCATGGCTAGGTGTAACTTTAACCATGGTAGGTCTTATCCTTATGGGAAATAGCTTTTATTCCCATATTTCTTTCCACTTTCAGTGTAAAAACGCTACTGAAAGCATAGAAAATAGTGCCTATCAACCTATAGATATACTCTCTTGCGAGCATTCTCTCGAAATTTTTCCCTTTCCAGCTCTTATTGAAAAAGATGAGGAGAGTTTTCCCAATGGGAAAATGGAAGAACTAATTTCCCTTGATTCAATAGAATCCCCTTTCTCCGCCTTTATAAAAAAACAAAAAAATTCAGATGGTGTTATAACGCTGCCTTCTGGAGAATGGAAGGTTATTGAACATTCAAAAGAAGATATGAAAGCCCTTTTTTTAATACCACATATGAGTAACGAAAAAGAAAATGCAACAAAAACTCTGGGAATATACGATGAGACGGGGCTTTACACAAAGGAATATGCTGTAATTCGAGGGACACAAGAATTAGAAAGATCGTATAGATATCGCCGCTGGCTTTCAGGGCTTCTTATAAATTACTCCATCTCTGACTCTAATAACCTCATAGACGAAAACAAGCATACTCAACTTTTTGAAAAATTTAGTTCCCATCTTATTAAGAATCTACGACATACGGATCTCATATTCCTAATCGAAAATAATGAAATACTTGTTATGCTACCAGAAACGCCGCGTGACGGATTAAAAACCATAAGCAGCCGTATAGAAGATATGGCTTCAATACTTATAGAAAATGATAACAGTATCAGTCACTTATCAACTTGTTGCAAAATCAATTTACGAATAGGAAGTGTTTTTGTAAGTGGGAATGAAAAGATAACATATAAAGATTTTATAGCTGCACTGAAAAGATCAATTAAAAAACAAAACGAAGAAAGCATTTAACTCAAATTGTTTCATGCCAGAGAAACCAAAGGAATTATCATAGGAAATTATAGTAAGGAAGGATGAGGGTATAAAAAAAGATCTCTGGCGGCGACCTACTCTCCCACAGATAGCCTCTGCAGTACCATCGGCGCTGGAGGGCTTAACTTCCGGGTTCGGCATGGAACCGGGT
>NZ_JAYFQR010000020.1:0-152180 GCF_034926885.1 Aminobacterium sp. | reverse complement strand
CATTACTCACCCGTCCGCTACTAAGAACACATCATCTCTCCTCCGAAAAGTCGTGATGATATGCCTCCGTTCAACTTGCATGTGTTAAGCACGCCGCCAGCGTTCGTCCTGAGCCAGGATCAAACTCTCCATGAATTTCTTGTATTGGCTCGCTTTACATTTACGCACTGTATTCTCTTTTCAAGCTTCGTTTGTTTTTCAGCTCGTTGCCCTAACCGGCAACGGCGAAAAATATACCACGCCTTTGAATGGAATGCAAGCCCTTTTTCAACTTTTTATAAAAAAACTTTTGAGATGGTATAATTCTTCCATTGAAGTTGGCAGTACACGATATAGTTATTATATTGAAAGTATAGTGTTGCCCATGTATAGAGGAGGCTTCAGCAATGACACAAAAAGAATCAACGCCAGAAGAAAAGAAGAAGACTAAGAAATCATCACATTCTGGCAAACCCAGTTTCCTTCGAAAAATAATTTTACTGTTCCTTTTGGTCGTATGTGCAAGCATAGCAGTTATTTCCGTTTGGGGAGCTTTATTTGTCAGAGAAATTTCGGAAGAGCTGCCGACGACTACCCAAATATTAGCTCATAAAGAGAGTGTTGCAAGCACTGTTTATGATCGTGATAATCAAGTTATAGCACGTTTATTTACAGAAAATAGAAAGCCAGTACAACTGAAAGATGTTTCTCCATGGATGATAAAGTGTACATTGGCTGCAGAAGACTCTTCTTTTTATCAACACAGTGGAATCCGCCTCCCTGCCATAGTACGTGCATTGATGGTCGACATATTGCATCGTGGCGCTAGACAGGGAGGAAGTACCATTACCCAACAATTGGCGCGTAATCTTTTCTTGACTCATGAAAAAACCATAAAAAGAAAAGCAAAAGAGATTATGCTGGCTATCCGAATGGAACAGCTTTTTTCAAAAGACAAAATTTTAGAGATGTACCTTAATACCATTTACTTTGGACACGGAGCATGGGGTGTTGAAACAGCAAGTAAAACATATTTTGGGAAAGAGGTAAAAGACCTCAATCTTCACGAAGCAGCTGTAATGGCTGGCCTGATAGCTGCACCAGAGCGTTATAGCCCACTAAACAATATGGGAAATGCTAAGAAACGACAGGGCTATGTTCTGGGACGTCTCGTTGATTTGGGATGGATTAACAGTGAGACTCGCGATGCTGCCTATAAAGAAGAAATCGTATTAAAACATACTCCCAATAAAGTCACAGAATACAATAGAGCTCCTTACTTTGTTGCGCACTTGCTTTTTAATTATTTGTTACCTAAATATGGAGCAGATCTCGTTTACAGTGGCGGTATGGAAATACATACGACGCTGGATTTAGATCTGCAAGAAGAGGCTGATGCTTCCATTCAAACATTGAAGAGCCAAGGGGCTCTCATTGCCATGGACCCTCTCACAGGAGAGGTGTTAGCCATGACAGGCGGCAAAGATTTCTCAAAGAGTAAATTCAATCGGGTTACACAAGCTTATCGTCAACCTGGTTCTGCTTTTAAACCTTTTGTTTTCGCAGCAGCCTTAGAAAAAGGGATATTGCCAACAGATCATTTTCTTGACGCTCCCCTCTCATACGATATTCCTGGAGAAGAAAAGAAATGGGAACCAGGAAACTATAGCAATAAATATAACGGAGAAGTAACGGTACTTGATGCCCTCATACACTCATACAATACTGTGGCTGTACGAATGGCAGATCTCATAGGAGTAACCAATGTTGTACATATGGCTCGAAGTGCAGGGATTACGTCTCCACATTTGCCTTATGACCTTTCTTTAGCACTGGGAACAGCGAGTATAACACCCATGGAAATGGCTGTCGCCTTTTCTACTTTTGCAAATGGAGGACATCTTGTAAGCCCCTTCATGATTCGTGAAATCCGATCAAGCAATGGTGATGTTCTCGAATTTCATACTCCCGAAGTCAAGGATGGGATTTCTCCGACAACAGCTGTTGTCATCCGATCACTTATGGAAGATGTTGTTCAAGCTGGAACAGGTCGACGGGCACGCATTCCTGGCTGGGAAACTTTTGGAAAAACTGGAACAACAAATGATTACAGCGACGCATGGTTTGCTGGCGGAGTTCCTGGACTCGTTACAATCGTTTATGCTGGTAACGATGATCATAAACCATTAGGAAGGAATGCGACTGGAAGTGCTATCGCCGTTCCCGTCTGGAAACGTTTCATGGAAAAGGCCGTGAAGGTTCTTCACCTTCCTCAATCATTCGACATTCCAGAAGGCCTTTCTGTAGAAGCAGTACAAATATGCAGAGAATCAGGCTTTTTAGCTAGCCCTAACTGCCCTGCCGCTACTATTTTCTTACCTACGGGGTCAATACCGACAACAATATGCCCTCTTCACGGGGGAGAATTATTTGCCAGTCAAAACGATCCTCAAGCACCCAGACTCTATCTACTTCCGCAAGATGAGGAACATTATTACACATATGCAACTTTTCCAAACGGCAATATTCCTTGGACGTTCCCTGGAACAGAAGGCACAGAACCAGGTCTATCTCCCCTACAAAAGCAGCCTATTCCATCCCAGAAGCCTGCTGAAGAGTCCAATGTTCCCACGGGAGATGCAAAACCCTATGAAAATGATCCAAGCCCTGCTAAGACCATTGAAGATAGGTATCAGGATCTTTTAAAGCAGTATGGCATTACAAACTAAGAGATAATGACGATGGAAGCAAAAAAAGAGGGCTGAAATTAATTTCAGCCCTCTTTTTTACGCTAGCGTTTTGGATTTCTTTTCTATTTGCTATTCCTAATGCTATTAAGGATAATACGCTGTTCAACAGCAGCTACGAGTTTTCTTGTATATGCAACTGTATCAGGATTGACACTCATGCTGTCAATTCCCTCTTTAACGAGGAATTCTGCAAAATCAGGATAAAGAGAGGGACCCTGGCCACAAATTGAGCACGTCTTGCCATATTTATGAGCAGCCTGAATAAGTATTCGAATAGCGCGCTGCACAGAGATGTTGCGCTCATCAAAATACCCCATGTTATTTAGAATTCCTGAATCTCTATCCACTCCCATAACAAGCTGAGTAAGATCATTACTGCCGATACTGAAACCGTCAACCATCTGCGCAAATTCTTCAGCTGCAAAGACAACAGAAGGAACCTCGGCCATGATCCAAAGCTTAAAGGAGGAACTTCTTTCAAGCCCTTCAGAGCGCAGTATGTCAAGAACACGCTCAAGTTCCCAGGTAGTACGAACAAAAGGAAGCATCATCCAGACATTGACAAGACCATATTCTTCTCTTACCTTACGCATAGCCTGGCATTCCAGTCTAAATCCAGCTTCGTACTCTGGAGAAATGTAACGGGAAACGCCACGCCAACCAATCATCGGGTTATTCTCTACAGGTTCAACTTCTTCTCCACCTTTTAACCCTCTGAATTCGTTGGTTCTAAAATCGCTCATGCGAACAACAACGGGACGAGGGTAAATAGCTTGTGCCACAGTCGTTATACCTTCAGACATCTTATCTACAAGCAGTTTTCCTTGCCCTGTTTTTACAAGATACATGGGGTGAATCCCAACCATATTTGTAAATATAAATTCCGTACGCATCAAACCGATGCCATCAAATGGAAGCTGCTTATAGCGATCAATGATAGAGGGTTCGCCGAGGTTCATATAAATCTTCGTCCCAGTAATAGGGGCAAGCTGATATGCCAAATCTTCGATTGGGAATGCAGCCGTATCGGAATGTGATGCTGTTTCTTTTGCGGAATCTTTCTTCTCTGGTATAACGTTGCCGTTAAAGACAACTCCCCGTGTCGCATCAACAGTAACAAGCATTCCCTCACTGAGAACGGCCGTACCATTTTTAGTGCCCACTATACAAGGAATTCCCAACTCTCTTGAAACTATTGCTGCGTGACACGTACGTCCACCTTCATCTGTAACGACAGCAGCAGCCTTTCTCATCGCGGGAACCATATCAGGATTTGTCATTCCAGTTATTAAGATATCACCATCTTTAACGCGAGCAATTTCATTAAGATCATGAATGATAAGTACTTTCCCTACCGCGATGCCAGGTGAAGCTGCCAAGCCTCTCGCTAAAACATCTAATTTAACTTCTTTCTGTGCTGGAGCCGCAGTATTCTGATCCACGGACTCTTCTCCCCCTTTAAGTGTCGTTATAGGACGAGCTTGAAGTATATATAATTCTTTTGTTTCTTTATCCAGAGCCCATTCTATATCCTGCGGGCTTTTATATATGGCTTCTATAGCTTTTCCAGCCTTTCCAAGAATGATAATTTCCATATCAGAAAGACACTGCATTTTAACCTTATCCGGTCCAAGAAAATCTTTTACAGCAACTTTGACCGTTCCAATGCCACTATTTTTTTCCACAATCATTGTGTTCTTTTCAGCAATATTTTTCTCTACAACATCAAGATGATCTTTTTCTAAAATAAATTCATCAGGAGTAACAACACCAGAAACAACTGCTTCTCCCAATCCCCAGCTGGCATTGATCATAATCTGGTTAATATCGCTCGTTACGGGATTAGCAGTAAACATAACTCCCGATTTCTCGCTCCTCACCATTTTTTGCACTACAGCACTCAATGCAACTTCAAAATGGTTAAAATCCTGTTTTTCTCGATAGTATGTAGCTCTTGCCGTCCAAAGAGAAGCCCAACACTTTTGGACATGCTTTAAGACCTCTTCTGTTCCAGAAATATGAAGATACGTATCCTGTTGTCCTGCAAAAGATGCATCTGGTAAATCTTCTGCCGTTGCCGAACTCCTTACCGCAACTTGCAAATTATCAATCTTTGTTTGTGCACAAAGGCTATTGTAAGCCTCTTTTACCTCTTTAGCCATTTCTTGTGGGAAAGAAGCTCCCATAATAAGGTTTCTTATCTCTTCGCACTTTTGGGAAAGGTCATCAGTGTTTTCAAAATCGATGCTCTGAATGATATTTTCTATAGATGCCCCCAACCCAGAAACTCTGATAAAGTCTCTGTATGCTAAAGCTGTCACACAAAACCCTGGAGGCACAACCACTCCATTTTGAGTTAGCTCTCCAAGATTAGCACCTTTCCCTCCAACAAGTGGTATATCATTGCGATTTATTTCTGGAAACCACCTGATGTACGTATATGTTCCCATCTCACTGCCTCCTCGTTAATTAATGAAGCCCAGTGCAGCTTGAGCAGCGGCTAGCCTGGCTACTGGTATTCTAAAGGGCGAACAGCTAACGTAATGAAGACCAATGCTGTGACAGAATGCAATACTTTCAGGATTGCCACCATGTTCGCCACAAATGCCCAAAGATATATTTGCCTTAACTTCTCTTGCTTTCCTGACACAAAGCCGCATCATCTCACCTACTCCTTCTCGATCAAGAATATGGAAAGGATTCTCCTGAAGCAACCCTTTTTGCAGGTAGGTTCGTAAAAATTTAGATTCAGCATCGTCTCTGGAATAGGCAAAAACCGTTTGCGTTAAGTCATTAGTTCCAAAGCTAAAAAAATCTGCATATAAAGCAATTTTATCAGCTAGAAAAACCGCATGTGGAACTTCTATCATACTTCCAATTTTGTAGTCAAGTATCGTACCTGTACTCTTATAGTACTCTTCAGCTATTCTGTCTACCATTTTACGAAATATTTGCATCTCTTCAGAAATTCCCACTAACGGAATCATTATTTCAGGAGATACTTGTATTCCTTTGCTCTGAGAATTAATAGCTGCTTCGAAAATCGCCCTGATTTGCGTTTCATAAATTTCCGGATATAACACCCCCAAACGACAGCCACGAAATCCCATCATAGGATTCGTTTCTTTTAACATTTCAATTTTTTTCAAAACTTCCTCCAGATCCGCTCTTTTTTCAGAATCTGAATCTTCATCATGTCTGAGTATAGCAAGTTGTTGACGAATATGATCTTCTTTTGGGAGAAATTCATGAAGGGGCGGATCTAACAAACGTATAATAACAGGAAAACCATCCATTTCTTTAAAAATATTTTCAAAATCATTCTGTTGCATCTCTTGTAATAATTGCAAATCATGGAGCCGCACCTTCTCATCAGAAGTTATAATCATATGCTCCATTATGGGAAGACGATTTTGAGCCATGAACATATGCTCAGTGCGGCATAGACCAATTCCTTTAGCTCCAAATTCTCTAGCTCTTTTTGCGTCTTCAGGGGTATCGGCATTTGCCCAGACTTCCAAAGAAGCAACATCATCAGCCCAGTGTAAAAAAGTTGAAAATTCTTTTGTGATTTTAGCATCGAGAAGAGGTGCTTCTCCTTCATAAACACGCCCATTACTACCGTCAACTGTTATGACATCGCCTTCACGTAAAAAAACATCTTTATTATAAAATAGGCGCTTTTTCTCAATATCTATAACAATATCTTCACACCCACTTACACAAGGTTTTCCCATGCCTCGAGCAACAACAGCAGCATGACTTGTCATTCCACCGCGACTCGTAACAACACCTTCTGCTACAGCAAGCCCATGAATATCATCAGGGCTAGTCTCAGGGCGAACAAGAACAACTGTTTTTCCCGCCATATGCCATTGGACTGCATCATCTGGAGAAAAAACTATCATGCCTGTACAGGCCCCTGGGGACGCCGGTAACCCCTCTGTAATAAGAGGGACACTTGTCTCTGGATCAATTTGTTTATGTAAAAGCAGCTCAGCTTCGCGAGTTGAAACGCGAGTCAATGCTTCATTTTTCTCTATGAGTTTCTCCAATGCCATATCATGAGCTATTTTAACAGCAGCTTCAGCAGATCGTTTGCCTGTTCTCGTCTGTAAAATGTAAAGCTTACGGTTTTCGATAGTAAATTCTATATCTTGCATATCTCTATAAAAAGTCTCTAGAGATTTCGTAATATCTAAGAGCTGACCATACATATCGGACATCATATAACGAAGCTCTGAGATGGGAAGAGGTGTTCGTACACCCGCAACAACATCTTCCCCTTGTGCATTAATAAGAAACTCACCATATAACTCTGCAACTCCATTTGAAGGGTTGCGAGTAAAACAAACGCCCGTACCACATTGTTCATTGAGGTTACCAAAAACCATAGAAACTATATTTACCGCAGTCCCTAAATCATGAGGGATAGAGTGAAGATTTCTATACGTTTCAGCTCTTGGGTTATTCCAGCTTTTAAAAACAGCAACTAAAGCATTTTTCAATTGTATCCATGGATTGGAAGGGAACTTCTCATGGACGTGGGTTTCAAAAATTGATAGATACTGAGAAACCAAATCTTCAAGAAGAGAGGCAGGGATTTCATAGTCGAAAGAAAAACCATGTTCCTCTTTTATTTTTATAAGTATGTCTTCGAAGAGATTGGGATGTAATCCTTCTACCACTTCTCCATACATTTGGATAAAACGCCTATAACTATCGAGAGCAAACCTTCTATTTTGAGAGGCATGGGCTAAGAAGTCCAAAGTATTTTCATTGAGTCCAAGATTAAGGATGGTATCCATCATGCCAGGCATAGAAACTGGAGCCCCGGAACGTACAGACACGAGAAGGGGGTACGGTCCTCCATCCCATTTTTTACCAGCTTTCTGTTCCAAACGCTCGACAGCCTTCTCTACATGCGGCCAAATTGTATCTATGAAAGAATTATCTTCTGTCAGAAACTTGAGACACGCCTCTGTCGAGACGATAAAACCAGGAGGTACAGGCAGACCATTCTGTACCATTTGAGCAAGATTTGCCCCCTTACCTCCCAGTACATTTTTCATAGACGCATTGCCTTCCTCAAAATCATACACATACTTTTTGAGGTTCTCTTTTTTCATGGCGCTACCCACCTCCTAATAGATACGGAGGACTTAATGCCTGATGTACGCCAATATTTCTTGTGAAGTTTCTTCTAAAGCACGACCTGTGACATTAAAAATTCTAGCGCCAAGGGCAGTCATAATTGAATTCGCGTAGTCGAGTTCTTCATAAACCTTTTCTCGTCTAGTATAGTCCGATTCCTCAGGATCAAGTCCTAATATAGCTAAACGTTTCACTCGAATATCAATTAGATACTCTGGATCTATAGTCAAACCTATAATACGGGATGAATCGATTTTAAAAAGCTCCTCAGGAGGAGCGAGTCCTGGAACAAGAGGCACATTAGCTGTTTTTATCCCCTTATGAGCAAGATACATTGAAAGAGGGGTTTTACATGTTCTAGAAACGCCGAGAATAACAAGTTCTGCCTCTGGTAAAAGATACGTATTGCTTCCATCATCACAACTAATAGTAAATTCTACTGCTTTGACACGTTTGAAGTATTCTTCGTCCATAACATGGGAAAGCCCTGGTTTTTCTAGAGGATCCTTACCTAAAATATCAGAAAGAGTATTAAGTAAGGGACCAAATACATCTATAACATCAACATTCATAACGTTGCCATTTTCAATAACCCAATGACGTACAGCTTTATCCACAAGGGTACAGATCAGAACTGCATTCTTTGAAGCCGCCATCTCCAAAACATTTTGCGCCTTTTCAATGCTATTTACATAGCGGAAACGATGGAGTTTAACTCTAGATGGTTGAAATTGGCTCGTTGCCGCCCGGGTAACTCCCTCAACTGTTTCCCCTGTAAAATCTGATACGACAAATACTTCAAGTGGTTCTTTTACTTCTAACATACACCTTACCCCCGAAGAAGATCCATGATCTCTTGAGCATTCTCTTCAACTGCTCTCCCCGTTACATCATATATTCTGCAATTTAATTGCGACATGATGTTATGGGCATATTCAAGCTCTCGCTTAACACGTTCCCTATTAGCATAGGCTGAAGCTGCGGGATCAAGTCCCAGCAGCTTCAGCCTTTCTTCTCGAATTTGTGTCAACTTGCGAGGATCTATTATCAGACCTACCAACCGATCCTTAGACACAGAAAAAACTTCCTGAGGAGGATCTACTTCAGGTATTAAAGGAACATTTGCCACTTTAAATCCACGATTAGCAATATACATTGAAAGAGGGGTCTTTCCCGTTCTTGAAACGCCTAGTATAACAAGATCGGCCATCGGCAATGCAGACGGATTTCGACCGTCATCACACTGAATTGCAAACTCAACTGCCTTTACTCGCCTAAAATATTCTTCATCCATGCGACGATTCAGCCCAGGAGATTCCAAAGCAGCTTCTCCCAATCGCATTTCAAGAAGATCAAGAATAGGACCAAGGAGATCAACAAAGGGTACTCCCAATTTTTGAGCTCTCATAGCCATAGATCGTCTTATGCTTTTATTGACCAAAGTACAGACAAGCACAGGACGAGCTAAAGCTGCTTTCTGAAGAATATCTTTTACCTTATCCTCAGAATCAACGTACCTGAAACGAGTAACCTGGCTAAAAGATGATTCAAACTGACTCATCGCAGCATGTGCAACATGTTCTGCGGTTTCCCCAGTAGAATCTGAAACAATAAATAACGACAGAGAGCTCACGTTTTCCCTCCTAATTTTTCAAAACACCTAAATCCCCAACTTCTCGGAAAATACCATTACAACGAGAAAGCAAAGCTAATCTGTTTTGTCTGACATCAAGATCTTTATCCATAATCATAACATCATCAAAGAAAACAGTAATACGAGGAGAAAGTCTCGTGAGAAGTGACATTAACTCATCCCAATCATACTTTTGCAATGCTTCCTCTACGAGTGGCTGCATTTCGTTCATTTCATCAAAGAGAGCCTTTTCCACGTCTTTCTGGAAAAGAGACGTGTTAACATCAGAAGAAACATCCTCAGCCTTTGACAATATATTTCTCACGCGAACAGCTGCTGTTACAAGATCCACGAACCATTCTTCGCTTTTTACTTTGTTTACAACGTTCAAGAAACGTAGAACCTGTAAAGGTCTTCTTCCAGTCACTGAAATAGCAAGAGACACAAGATCGTGTTCGAATCCCTTTTCTTTCAGCTGTACATGCAAACGTTGCTCAAAGAAAGTCCAAACCTGCTCCATAATTTCAGAAGATACGTCAGCATCTTTTCCAGCCTGCTCCATAATATTCAAAAGATCAATATCAAGATTAAGTCCCCATATAATTTCATTGATGCATCTAGCAGCACGCCTGAGGGCGTAAGGATCTTGAGATCCTGTAGGCTGTAATCCAACCTTATGGCAGTTTACTATCACGTAAACACGTTCGGCTATTCCAAGGAGAGCACCTACAGTATCAGAAGGGACAACATCGCCTGCAAATTTAGGTAAATACTGTTCATAAATAGCTTTGGCAACCCTTTCCGGTTCCCCATTACGTAAAGCATATTCTCTTCCCATAACCCCCTGAAGTTCAGGGAACTCATAGACCATATTCGTCAACAAATCACACTTAGAAAGCCATGCAGCACGATCTACCAATTTTGCAACGTCAGAATATCCCTGAGTTTCACAAATATATTTTGCCAATTTTTGAGTTGCCATCATCTTATCGTAAAGAGTTCCTAATTTTTCCTGATAGAGAATATCCTTCAATTCTTCTACTCGGCTTGCCAAAGATTTCTTCTGATCTTCGGTCCAGAAGAACGAAGCATCCTCTAATCTAGCTCTAAGAACCCGTTCATTCCCTTCACGCACAACACCCATATTGGTGGCTCTATTGTTACTTACTCCTACAAAATATGGCATCAATTTTCCCGATTCGTTTCTGACTGGGAAATATTTCTGATGTTTTTTCATACTTGTAGTAAGAACCTCTTCTGGAATTTCAAGGAATTTTTTGTCAAAAGACCCATAAAAAGGAACCGGAAACTCCACAAGATACAGGTTTTCTTCCACTAATTCAGGATCTAATTCGACCTTTCCACCTATCTCTTTTTCAAGAGCATTGATACCAGAGATCATTTTCTGTTTTCTCTTCTCTTGGTCTACGATAACGTAATTATCGTAAAGTTTTTCCATAAATTCAGCTGCATCATTGATCTCTATATTTCTAGCACCCATAAAGCGATGGCCCCGAGTAACATTACCGCTCTGTATACCACCATAATTAAATGGAATGACTGTACTATCAAGCAAAGAAACAATCCATCTGATAGGTCGTGCAAACTTAACAGTCGAATCAGACCAATACATATTTTTGGGAAAGACAAGCTGATTTATAACTGAAGGCAATATTTCAGGAAGTAACTCCTGAACAGGATTCCCTTGCTCGGAAATAACAGCAAAAGCATATCGCACTCCATCAACTTCTTTGGG
This sequence comes from Aminobacterium sp., assembly GCF_034926885.1. NCBI lineage: Bacteria > Thermotogati > Synergistota > Synergistia > Synergistales > Aminobacteriaceae > Aminobacterium > Aminobacterium sp. The sequence continues at coordinate 140,908 of NZ_JAYFQR010000020.1, read as the reverse complement.
GAGCAGATTTTCATACTCGACTCCCTTGCTTTTTGCAAAGCCCAAAGCTGCTTTTGTCGGATTCCCATTTGCATCAAAAGCAGAATCCCATGTAGGGCCTTTATAGTTCATAACCTTATCGTCCTGCTTTTCTTCTATATCACGCACAACTAAAGCCATACGACGAGGTGTTCCATAAGCAGCTACCCGCCCATATTTGATACGTGCAGCATCAAACTCTTTTTCTACGTTGTTCACAAGTGTATCTAACGCATTGGGAAGAAAGCGAGAAGGGATTTCTTCTGTTCCTATTTCCAATAAAAGATTTTTATATGCCATGAGTCTTCACCTCTTCCTAAACCTAACGAGAGAATTTATTCATAAAGGGATAGTTCATTTCTTCCCGTTTTGCTGCGTACTCTTCACAGCAACGACTTGCCAATGTCCGTATACGAGAAATATAGCCGGTACGCTCTGTTACACTGATGGCATTTCGCGCATCAAGAAGGTTGAAGGTATGAGAACATTTCAAGACATAGTCATAAGCAGGGAGAATGTATCCTTTAGCAAGAATATGATTCGCTTCAGCCTCATACATAGCGAAAAGTTTAAAAAGCATATCTGTATCAGCTATTTCGAAATTGTAATGGGAAAATTCCACTTCATCCCAGTGGTGGATATCTCCATACGTTACATCGTTGACCCAGGCAAGGTCATATACATTCTCAACTTTTTGAACAAACATGGCGATCCGCTCAATTCCATAAGTCAATTCTGCCGGAACAAGAGCCATGTCTACGCCACCAACTTGCTGGAAATAGGTGAACTGAGTAACTTCCATTCCATCAAGCCATACTTCCCATCCTAGTCCCCATGCACCAACTGTCGGGGATTCCCAGTCATCTTCAACAAAGCGTATATCATGTTCCTCAGGCTCTATACCTAAAGCACCAAGACTGGCAAGATATATCTCCTGTATATTATCTGGCGCCGGCTGAACAATAACCTGATACTGATAATAATGTTGTAACCTGTTCGGATTTTCTCCATAACGTCCATCTGTCGGTCTTCTTGAAGGCTCGACATATGCTACTTTCCACGGTTCTGGGCCAAGCACCCGTAAAGCAGTTGCAGGGTTCATAGTACCTGCACCTACCTCTATATCATACGGTTGCTGAATGACACATCCCTGTTCAGCCCAAAAACGCTCAAGGCGAAAAATAATTTCTTGAAAGTTCACACCAAAGACCTCCCTTTCAACGAACCCTGCATTTCTTCCTGTATATTTAATTTTCTAATTATTTTTTTCTAAAAGAAATTTCAACCGCTCTATTTGAGCCTTTAAAAAAACGCCCTCCATTGAAAATTCCTGAGCAGGCAGACTTTTACGAGAAATCAACGCCGCCACCTGGAGAGCTTTCAAATCATTATAAGGAACAACTCCACCCACTTTATTGGAACAACGAGAACAAAGTAACCCTGTTTCTGACCAAAAAGCTTCGGATGTAAGTTCTTTACCACATTGCTCACAAGAAAACAAATCTGGAGCTTCCCCACGAATATGCAGCCATCTCCATAAAAGACGCCACGAAAGCAAAAGGGGATCTACTCCATCACTCAAAGAACGCATCGTCCAATATAGTAAGGCAAGCAAACTATCTTCTGCAATTCCAGAACATGTATAACGAGCAATCAGCCTATTCCATTGCAATCCAACAGAAAGTTTTTGCGCATCAAGACGCAATTTCCACATATCGTCTTTAATATCAATAGATTTGACATAAAAACGCTTAGGTCCCTTATAAAGGTTAAAAGAACCCCATGTGAGAGGTTCTGTGGCGCCGCCAAATCGAACTCGTCCTCGAGCCGAACCTGGTGCTTGAGCCCAAACTGGCCCTATCTTTTTTAAAAAAAGTTGTAAAGACATATCGCCTTCAGCACTTATTGTGCGACGCAAAACTATTCCAGAACTAGAAAAAAGGCCTTGCGTTAAAAAATCCACAGCGATAGTATCACCTTCCTGTATATCCCATCCTCCGAAGTTCACTTTCTGACTGCCGCCATCCTGGGCGAACTTTAACCCAGAGATCAAGAAAAACCTTATGGCCTGTCATTTTCTCCAGATCAGCACGGGCATAGCTTCCTATTTCTTTTATTTTACGTCCCTTTTTTCCTATAATGATCGTCTTTTGACCATCTCTCTCTACAACAAGATTCGCACGTATATAAAGGACATCTCTCTCCGGGTATTCATCAGGACTCTTATACTCTTCTATCTCTACAGCCAAACTATGTGGAACCTCTTCATGAGTCAGGCGTAAAACCTTTTCTCTGATTATCTCTCCAGCTAAAAAACGCTCAGGACTATCAGTAAGAACCTCTTCGTCATACCACGGGAAGCCTTCCGGTAGCCTTTTTTTAATAGTTTGTACAAGACGTTCTATATTATACCCTTTTTTTGCTGAGACTCCCAAGACCTCTGCAAAAGGCAACATTTCTTGAAAGATAGATATCACCTTGTTAAGCCTTTTTTTACTTTCTTGTACCCTGTCAGCTTTGTTGATGACAAGTAAAATAGGCGTAGTAACTTCTTTAAGAATATCTACAATTCGTTCGTCTTCTGGGGAAAGTTTGCTATCCTCTGCCTCTACTACATAGAGGATCAAATCAGCATTTTCGAGAGAACGTATAGCTGCGGTTACTAAGGCTTCGCCTAATTTATGCCTTGGCTTATGAATCCCAGGAGTATCTGTAAAAACAATTTGAAGTCCAGGTTCATTATAAATTCCATGTATGGCATTTCTCGTTGTTTGAGGTTTCTCTGAAACAATAGATACCTTATACGTAAGAATAGCATTTAATAGAGAAGATTTTCCTACGTTAGGACGCCCTACAATAGGTACTATCCCAAATTTAAAATCCATTTCTTCCATTAGTCTTGTAAGTCCTCTCTGCCAAAAGGATAAGGGAAAAGTTCGCGTAACGAAACTATCTGCAGCTTGTTTTCTCCATTTTCAAACACCAGAATCATTTCAGGATTAAACTCCCACAACACTTGACGGCACGCTCCACATGGATAACAAGGTTTTCCCTTTGTCCCTACAACGGCAAGCGCAAGGGGGGATTTTTCTCCGCGAGCAACCATCTGTACAATTGTGCTTCTTTCTGCGCAAAGAGTAAGGCTGTAAGAAGAATTTTCTACATTACATCCAGTGATTATGTTATCGTCACTTAAAAGCAAAGCTGCTCCCACAGCAAAATGTGAGTAGGGAGAATATGAAAAAAACTGGACCTCCCTCGCCGCCCCCATAAGAAGCTCAGGAGTAACGGCAAGAGAAGGCCAGGGAGAATTTATATTATTCGTCATCTTCTTGGATGTCATCTTTTAATACCTCATGAAACCTCAAAAGTTTTATGCGGTGATCTTCCACATCAAGAACCTCTATCTCCCATTTCCCATATTGAAGAATGGCACCTTTTTCAGGGAAGCCTCCGGTTAAAGCGAGAATAAGACCACCGACACTTTCTGCATCTTCTGATTCAAACGAGTAATTCAATATTTCACTAAGATCTTCTAAACTTACATTTGCCTGGACAAGATAGTTGCCACCCGTCTCTTTTAATACGGGCGCAGTTTCTGAATCGTATTCGTCTTGTATTTCACCAACTATCTCTTCAAGAAGATCTTCCAGCGTAACGAGACCTGCTGTTCCCCCATATTCATCGACAACTATGGCCATATGGACATGTCTATTTTTCATAATATTAAACACATCTACAATTTTCATTGTTTCAGGCACGAAGAGAGCATCTCTCTTAAGTTTGGAAACAGGCTCTTCACTCATTCCTGAATAAAGATACGGGATGGTATCTTTCACATAGAGAATTCCTTCAATATCATCGAGGCTTTCTCCGTATACGGGAACTCTGGAATGTCCGAACTCCTGAAAAATGCTAACTGATTCTCCTATTGTTGCGTTACTGGCAATAGCGTTCATGTCTGTCCTTGGAATCATAATCTCATAGACACGAGTCTCTTCGAAAGAGATAATACCATGAATCATCTTGCGCTCCACTGCTTCGAGAGCACCAGATGCTTCTCCAATATTAACCATTTGTTCTATTTCTTCTCTTGTCACAAAGGGATGTTGCGTCTTTAAATCCACTCCAAAAAGAAGGCCTATCATCCGCACAAAATGATTCATGATCCATATGAAAGGTGCGAAGATCAGACCAAGGAAACGCAATATAGGAAGAGTGACAAGCAGAATTGATTCTGATTTTATAATAGCTATACTTTTTGGCAAAATTTCACCAAAAATGACAATGACCACAGTCATAATGATAACTGCACCAAAAACACCTTTATGACCGAACAAGATAATTGCCAATGAAGTTGCTACAGCACTCGCTGCTATATTAACAAGGTTGTTTGAAACAAGAGTAATAGTAAGAGCACGTTGTGTATCTCCCACTAACCATTGGAAAAAACGACGTTGAAATGGATGGCGTTCTTGCAACGCAAGCAACTTTCCCCTTCCCGCTGCTGTTATCGCTGTTTCTGCACTACTAAAAAACGCAGAAAGGAGTAGCAAAAACAGAAGAAAGAAACCATATCTCATGGCAGACAGAGGAATATCCACTAGAGAATCAGTCCTCCTTCTATAGGGGAAACACCCTGTCTCTGTTCAGAACACCAATTTTCGCGAATTCTAAATTGAAGGTTCCACATTGCTTCTTTTTTTTCTTCCGTGTCATGATCCAATCCTAAAAGGTGAAGGAATCCATGTGCCACCATTAAATAAAGTTCTTCAATAAACGACACATTGTTTTGGCTGGCATTTTCCCTAACAATTTCTTCACAAATGAGGATATCCCCTAATGGCAGAATATCCCATCCTTGAGGAGGGAGAAACTCTCCATTTTCTTCCCACATAGGGAAAGAAAGGACATCTGTTGGTTCGTCTATCTCGCGATATTCCCTGTTCTTTTCTTGCATTTCTGATGGGGAAACAATAGAAATAGAAACTTCAGCCTCTTGGTCATCATACTTTTCCGGGAAGAGATGGTTGACAACCCTCTCCAATATTTCCTCGCGGCCCTCTAATTTTCTAAGGGCCTTACTACTTTCAGATTCTCCTTCATCAATATTGTCAAGACATAAATGAACCTTCACGTGTTACGCCTCCTGTTAATTTTCATTTTTTAGATTCTCCTGAGTCAGCTCAGGAGTGGTATCCTTTTTATCCTCTTCTTCTGAGGATTGAATTTCTTTTACCTTACGACCATGATAAACTGATTGCAATGCATAAATCAAGGCTTCTTTAATCTCTGATAAATCTTTTAAAGTAAAATCTACGTTATCAAGCTGGCCTTCCGCAACCTTGGAATCAATAACTCCTGATATCACTTTTTCCAAGTCTTGTATTCCAGATATATTTTTTCTATCTGCGCGAACAGCAGCTTCAACTGAATCCGCTAGCATTAATAGTGCCGTCTCTCTGCATGAGGGACGAGGGCCGGGATAACAAAACTGCTCTCGTGGTAATTTTTCACCTTGTGAATTTGATTTACGGTAAAAATAAGAAAGACACGTTGTACCATGGTGTTCAGCTATAAATTGACGTAATTTCGCGGGCAAATGATATTCATTGGCTATTTCAAGACCTTCCCTTACGTGTGCAATAATAACTAACGCAGAAAGGGATGGAGTCAGCTCGTCATGAATATTTTCCCCTTCCATCTGGTTTTCCACAAAGAAATGAGGTCGACGTAATTTCCCTATATCATGGTAATAAGCACCAGCCCTTATAAGATACGCATTCATACCCAACCTATCAGCCGCAGTTTCTGCTAAAGTCCCAACCATAAGCGAGTGATGATATGTTCCAGGGGCCTCTATTTGAAGTTTTTTGAGTAAAGGCTGAGTGGGATACGAAAGCTCCATAAGGCGCAAGGGAGACATGATATCAAAGAAATTTTCCCATATAGGGAGAAAAGCAATAACCACCGTTCCCCACAAGGCTTCTGCCAAGCATGAGATCAAAAAGACCTGCCACGTTAATTCCAATGAAATCGCCCATCGTGCAAATATTCCCGCAAAAACAGGAAGAAGGCCTGCAATAAAAAGTTGCCTCCATAAGTGACTTCTCGAATGCACATCTCTAAAGAAGAAGCGTCCTGTCATAGCTGCAGTAAGCCCCATAAAACTGACAAGCACAATTTCAGAGGTAGAAAAAGCTGACATGAGTATTGACGCAATAATAGAGGCACCAAAGATAACCTGAAATCCTAAAGAAAAGGGCAGTACAAGATAGGCCCATCCCGTAAGGGTAACGATAGCAACTCCTCGCGCCCCTAAAAGGCCTGAAATATACTCAGCAAACCAATAAGCACCAACAACACACGCTATATAGATTTCATTGAGGTCATAGTTTTGCCCTCCTGAAGCAAAAGCAGGCAAGCGAATCCAAAAAGGCCAACACAGTATAAGGAGAAAAGAAAGAGTAAAAATTTTCCATGGGAAATGCTGTTGTAAATATCCTTGCGAAAGAAGGATGCGAGCAAGCTGGGGAGTAATAATTTCTCCCTTCTCAACAATAACATCGCCTACTTTTAGATATTGTTCGATAGGCTTCAAACTAGAAGCAAGGTCACTTCGTAGATTCTGCGTTAATTCTTCGTCTACTTTTACGGCAGGTCGAAGCACATCTTCTAGAAGTTGATATATTAAATTATTTAAGTCCATAGGCAAATCAAGGGATTCAATTTCCAACCAAAGAGCTTCAGGCGTCGGGTTGCTAAAAGTATCCGCATTGTTTTCTTTTAAAAGGATGTTAAACCCTATTTTCGCAACCGCTTTTAATGCCGTCTCCTTTTTTGTTTTGGGCAACTGATTTAGAAGGGTTACAAGATCTTTGGAAATCATAGCCCCTTCAAGATCACCGGCCTCCAACATTTTAAATTGCGTTGTCATTGAATTAAGCGCGTCAGAATCACGAACCAGAACACCAGATATGGTGTTCTGAACACGATCACGCAACAATTTCGTTTTATCTTCATCGACATATTTCATGGGAGAAATGGCAAGATAAGCACGAGGGGCAGGATGTCCTTCTACAAAACCATATCTTCCTTCATCAAAAAACCATCTAACAGAAAGAAGCATTACAGCAAAAAGGACAAGCAAAATAACAGAATAGAGACGTACAGTTCCTTCTCCTTCCATTAACCGTGATTTCAAACGTTTCAATTTTTTAAGAAATTTAAAACTACTTATTCCGTTGCTCATACTCTTCATATGCTCTGACAACACGCTGAACTATCTCATGACGCACTACATCATGATTAGTAAGTTCTAAAAAGGCTATTCCTTCAACACCTTCTAATATATCTCTCACCTGAATCAATCCTGACTTTTTTCCCGAAGGAAGATCTATCTGAGTAATATCTCCAGTAATAACAGCTTTAGAACCAAAACCAAGGCGTGTTAAAAACATCTTCATTTGTTCGGGTGTCGTATTTTGTGCTTCGTCGAGAATGATAAAACTATCATTAAGAGTTCGCCCCCGCATATAAGCTAAAGGAGCTATCTCTATAACACTTTTATCAATATAACGTAAAAAACGTTCCGGCGAAAAAAGATCGTAAAAAGCATCATAAAGAGGACGAACATAAGGCGCAACCTTTTCTCTTAAATCTCCTGGCAAATAGCCGAGACTTTCTCCTGCTTCTACAGCTGGCCTAACTAAAACGATACGACTTATCGTTCCCGCTTTCAACATGGCAACTGCCTGACAAACAGCAAGATAGGTTTTCCCCGTTCCAGCCGGTCCGATAGAAAAGACTATATCATGGGTACGCATTGCCTCAATATATGCTTTTTGCCCGCCGGTTTTTGGACGAACAGGTTTTCCTCTCGCCGTTGTGCATATAATATCATTATAGAGGGGGGCAAGATTTGCCTTCCCCTCTATTGCGATCATATCCATACCATATCTCACATCAGCTGCGAGAATCTGATGACCATGTTTTGCTACTTTAAAAAGCTCTTCAAGGTACCCATATACGGTCTCTATAACATCTTTATCTGGGCCTTGAATAGTTATTTGTTCTCCTCGTACAACAAGGCGTACAGGAAAGCGTTCTTCAATAGCTTGAAAATTCTCGTCATTATTTCCTGCAAGACGAGCCATTACATCTTGGTCAGAAATAGTTAGCATTTTAGAAAAAGAATTTTCTTCCGTTGCTCTTAAATGATTCTCACTCATATATTTGTAATACCTCGTATTTCTTTAGACTGGGTATCCAGCTCCATCAACCAACGTTTCAAGACCTATGTCTCTTTTCGTTTTTTTTGCGTATTTTTTCATGAGAAAATCCTTGGCCACTGCCGGGAATAAGACATAAGAAAGGGCATCTTCCGGTTGTAGAGCCCAAGGTTCCACAGCTTTTTTAGCCGCTTCCATTTCAGGAGCTATTTTCTCTCCTGGACGGCAGGTAATGGGCTCTTCATCCCCTACAGCCTTTTTCTTAATGTCTGAATCCACTTCTGCTGGTGGTTTACCATAGAACCCAAGGAAGTAATTACGAACTTCTTTAGGAATAATCTTCCATCGCTCACCAACCAGAACATTTAGAGTAGCCTGTGTTCCCACTATCTGACTTGTCGGAGTAACAAGGGGAGGATATCCCATCTCTTTTCTCACGCGAGGAACTTCCTGCAAAACTTCTTCTAACCTGTTCAATGCATTCTGTTCCCGCAACTGATTGACAAGATTAGAATACATTCCGCCTGGGATCTGATATATAAGTACATTAATATCTACGCCTGCCAATTTTACAAAAATGTCCTTATATTTTTCACGAACTTTTTTAAAGTGGTTGGCAATAGGTACAAGTTTGTCTAATTTAAGGCCAGTATCATACTCTCCGCCGGCAAGTGCCGCAACAAGAGACTCTGTAGGAGGCTGACTCGTTCCCATCGAAAATGGAGATATAGCACAATCTACAACATCCGCTCCCGCTTCAATAGCAGCAAGATAAGACATGGAAGCCATTCCACTCGTATAGTGTGAGTGAACCTGCACAGGAAGACCTGCTTTTTTCTTAATAGCTTTCACCAATTTAGCCGCATCTACAGGGCTTAAAAGGCCTGCCATATCTTTGATACAGATGGAATCAGCACCCATTCCCTTCATCTTAGCAGCAAGATCTGCAAAGGCAGAAAGCGTGTGAACAGGCGATAGTGTATAAGAAATTGTAAGCTGCAAATGGGCACCCTCTTTTTTCACCTGATCAGCGGCAACTTCCATGTTACGCAAATCGTTGAGAGCATCAAAAATACGTATAATATCAAGGCCATTACCAACGGCTCTTTTCACAAATTCTCTTACGGTATCGTCAGCATAGTGCCTATACCCTACAACGTTCTGGCCTCGAAGAAGCATTTGAAGTTTCGTCTTTTTAAACATTTTACGAAGTACGCGCAATCTTTCCCAAGGGTCTTCGTCGAGAAACCGCATACAAGAATCAAAGGTCGCCCCACCCCAAACTTCTAGGGAATGGTAGCCAATTTCATCCATCATTTCTGCAACAGGAAGCATATCCTCAATACGCATCCTCGTCGCCATGAGAGATTGGTGAGCATCTCGCAAAGCAGTCTCAGTAATGCCAACTTTTGCCACGTTCAAATTCTCAATTTTGGCAATCCTGGACGTTTTTTCCTTCTTATCACTTTTGACAGCGTTCTTATTATTTCCTTCTTTCATGATCATTCACAGCCTCCATTACTGTAATGATGAGTCGCAAGTTTTTTTCGACTGTCCAAAGGAAGACTCAGATCGTTTTGCTTCATTCCAAAAACAATCAAGGTCTTTTAGTTGATAATCTTCCCACTCTCTTCCCTCTTGATGAACCATTTTTTCTACCTGGCGAAACCTCTCTTCGAATTTTTTATTGGCTCTTTGAAGCGCAATATCAGGATTGACTCCCAAATGTCGAGAAAGGTTTACTACAGCAAAAAATAAATCCCCTAACTCTTCTTCCACTCTCTCTTGTTCCTCTTGGTTCACAGCTGCCTCTACTTCGCTTAGCTCTTCTTTTATTTTATCTGTAACTGGCTTTATATCTCCTTTTTCCCAATCAAAACCTACATGAGAAACTTTTGCCTGAATACGATATGCCTTCAGAAGTGGGGGCAAACTTTCTGGGATGCCAGCGAGAACAGACTTATCTTCTCGCTTCTTTAAGGATTTTTCTTTAACCTTAATCTTTTCCCAATTAGCAAGAACATCAGCACTCCCATTTACTTCCACTTCACCAAAAACATGCGGATGCCTTCGTATGAGCTTATCACAAATTTCGGATATTACATCTTTTATATCAAAAAAACCCTGTTCTCTCGCCAATTGTGCTACAAAAACAATTTGAAGCAAAACGTCTCCCGCTTCTTCCTTCATTTCGTCTATATCTTGCTGAGAAATAGCATCTACAAGTTCGTATGCTTCTTCAATTATGTGACTTCTAAGAGTTTCGAAAGTCTGCTCTCTATCCCACGGACATCCTTCTGGAGCTCGAAGTCGGGCCATTATAGATACAAGCCGTTCAAGGTCGGCATTTACTGTTGTACTCATTTTTTACCCTCCATATCCAGCTTTGTCGATAAAAGCGATTGAATAGCGTTAGCCGCATTACTCATACCTTTATAGCCGCCTGGACCTACTATACGATCAATCGTTTTTATCCATCCCTTTATATTTTTCAGTTTAGAATATAAATCCTCTTTTTTAAACATAATCACAGTTTGATCTAATCCAGAAACTATAGACGTTATTCCAACAAACGATCCACAATTTCGCACAATTGCTGTATTAATAAGATAGGCAAGTGCATCTGGTAATGGGCCAAACCTATCGCGAATTTCCTTCCGCAACTCTTCTAATTCCTGCCAGGTACTATTTTTCAACAATCGTCTATACAATGTAATACGAATATTTTCCTGAGGAATATAACTAGACGGAATCGCTCCTGTAAGTTCACTATCAACTGGAGTCTCAAGGAAAAGTTCGCCTCTTACTCTAGCAATTTCTTCTTCAAGCATTTTGTAATATAAATGGTAGCCCATATGTTCTCCTTGTCCATGCTGAGTCACACCGACAAGATCTCCACTACCTCTTATTTTCAAATCCTGGAGGGCCAAATTATAGCCTGAGCCAATGTCGGAAAAAGCCGAAATCGCTTCAAAACGCTCGGCGGTTTCTTTTTGAAGAGGAACATTTTCCGGATAAAGGAAAAAAGCGTATGCTCCCTCTTCTCGGCGTCCTACTCTGCCTCGAAGTTGATACATTTGTGCCAAACCTAATTCTTGCGCATTATCCACTATCAAAGTATTGGCTCGTGGAATATCAAGTCCACTTTCAACTATTGTCGTACAGACTAAAATATCCAAGTTTCCATTGTAAAAATCCAACATCGTTATTTCAAGATCGCGCTCAGCCAATTGACCGTGTGCGATTCCAATTTTTGCATCGGGAAACATATGTTTTAGTTCTACAAATATATTTTTCAAACGGTTAATTCGATTAGAGACAAAAAACACCTGACCGCCTCTATTTAATTCTCGTAAAACAGCTCTCTCCATAACATCTTTCCGTCTTGGACCCACCATAGTCAATACAGGAAGTCTATTATAAGGCGGGGTCGAGATAACAGAGAAGCTTCTCAAACCACGTAACGACAAAGAGAGGGTTCTTGGGATAGGTGTAGCTGAAAGAGTTAAAACGTCAATTCCTTCTCTTGTCTCTTTTAGCTTTTCTTTATGCATAACTCCAAATCGATGTTCTTCATCAACAATGAGAAGGCCTAGATCAGCAAATTCTATATCTTTTTGAAGAAGCCGCTGTGTTCCGATAAGTATATCTACACGTCCATTTTTCGTATCTTCCAAAATCTTTTTCTGCTTCGAAGAAGATATAAAACGGGATAAAACCTCAATTCGCAAGGGGAAACCAGCCATACGACTTCGAAATGTATGGTAGTGTTGTTGAGCTAATATAGTTGTTGGAACAAGCACAACCACTTGTTTACCAGCTTCAGCTGCTTTAAAAGCAGCACGCATGGCTACTTCTGTTTTACCAAAACCCACATCCCCAACTAACAACCTATCCATAGGATACGGACTTTCCATATCCTCACAAATGTCTTTTTCAGCTTGCAACTGATCAGAAGTCTCAACATATGTGAAAGCCTCCACAAAATGCCTATACATTTCTGTGTTTGGTGGGAAGGCGTATCCTTTTAGCAACTCTCTTCGAGCATAGAGGCGAATAAGAGTCTTAACCTCTTCCTGAATTCGCTCTTTCGTTCTTTCCAGGCTCTTTTTCCATCGCGTTCCGCGTAAGGAATCGAGAACAGCATCTGCCGTTGCTTCTTCGTGCAAAGGAGAAATTTTATGAACCTGCACAAATGGAACAAGTAGTCTTTGCTTATTTGCAAATTCAAGAACAAGAGAATCAAGCTTCTCTTCCCCTGAAATTATCTCCTCAACACCTCTATAAACAGCAACTCCATAATCTTCGTGGATAACTAATTGGTTCTCTATTAATCTTTCTTTCCAATCGAGTGGGAGGGCTCGCCAGGGTTTAGCGCTTCTTGATACGGTAACACCTGCTATCTCATAATCTGATATCCATACCTCTTTACGAGATACATCTATAAAACCTTTGGAGAGAGCTCCTTTATGAAAGATGACATGCGATTGTATTTCTTTATCATTTTGTAGCGATGTCCCAGAAGAAACAATATGAATAGAATATAACTCTTTACGCCAATATGTACATGTCCACTTAAACTTTTCTATATCCCCTCGAAAGTGAGGACATTCTTGTATATCAAACGACTCTTCAGAACGAGCAATAGTCGTACTAATTCTAACTTTAGATTTTGCAGATAAAGTAGAAATGACAAAATCAGGCCATGATGGTAAAGATGGGATATCCCCTTCATGTCGAAGATCTTCCCACAACCATCGATATGATTCAGCTTTATTTTCTATGAGAGAAGGCTCGAAAAGAATAACTTTGCACGAGGAGGGGAGGATATCTTCCAACACCTTTTTTCTAGCTGTCTTTATACTATGAATTTCAATCTCTTCAAGTTCAGAAACGCTTGTTTGACTCTGAGGGTGGAAAGAGCGAATACTCTCTATTTCCTCATCGAAAAACTCAACCCGGATGGGCAAAGCATATGCCGGATCATAAATATCAACGATAAATCCCCTCACGACATACTGTCCTGGACTCCAGACAAGATCAACTCGCTCATATCCAGCATTTTCCAACCATGAAAGAAGGCGGCTACGAATATAATTCGAATTTCGTTTCAAATGGAATAGTCCGTCTCCTATAAGGAAAGGAGAGAGCAAGCCACCAGGAGTTGTGGCCAGTATTCCGCCCTTTTTCTCCCACGAAGATAAAACCTCTCCCCGTTGAAGATAGAGAGGTTTATTGCGTATCCCCTCTACTGTCAATGGCAATTCATATAAAAGTTCTGCACTTTCGCCTTGCCAAAGGTTTTCGTAATCTGAGATAAAATCTTCAGCCTGTCTTTGATCAGGCAGCACAACAAGAAGAGGTGGCGTATTACGACCAACAACCCATGCACGAGAAGCTCCATCTATAGGAAGATGGATATGTCCACCCTTTTTCCAAAGATATTCTTTAATATTCCAAAGTAATCCTTCTGGTTCTTTTTTCTCCATATTTGATAATTTTATAAGTATCAATCCTTGTTATCATAATAAAAATGGCGAGACATCGGTCTCGCCATTTAATTATCATCTTTCCCTGTCCGTTCCTTCTTAGCATTAATCAGGCTCATAGCTGATTGAATTTCTTCTTTAAGCCACAGCTCTACTGCATTTACAGCCTCATCCAAAACGTCAGGAAGTAAAGATCGCTCTTCTGACGGGAAGGTTCCGATTACCCAGGATATCATGTCTCTCCCCATGGGAACAGCACCGACTCCTACCCTAAGACGCGGAACGTTCAATGTTTGAAGAGCTCCTAAAATTGATGCAAGGCCATTATGTCCACCCGCAGAACCTTTTGTTCTCAATCGCAATTTTCCAAAAGGAAGCGCAACATCATCACTTACCACGAGTACATCTTCAGGCTCAATTTTGTAAAATCTACAAACCTGCCCAACAGATTTACCACTAAGATTCATGTAGGTAAGAGGTTTCAAGAAAATACATTTTTCGCCACAGATGAACTCAGGGCCCCATACCATACCATCAAATTTCAAAGAAGGAGCACCTAGCGAATGAGAATCAATAAAACGATCGAGAATCATCCAGCCTACGTTATGACGAGTTAAAGCGTATTCAACGCCAGGATTACCAAGACCTACAATAAGTCGCAAGAGAAACTACTCCTCTTCTTCCTCCTTGGCCTTTCCTTTCGCCACGACCTCTACTTCTCCAGCTGCGGTTTCCTCTTCTTCTTCCTCAGTCTCAGTTTCAATCTGAGGTAATGCGACAGAAACTACCATCTCTTCCGGATCAATAACAATCTCAGCACTCTCAGGAAGTGAAAGGTCTTTGACTAAGAAACTATCGCCAACTTTCAAGCCAGAAACATTAAGAACCACAGAATCTGGAATCTCTATTGGCAATACGTCCATTTCAATTTCATACAATGTCTGTTCAAGAACAGCTCCCTGTTTAAGAGCAGCGCAAGCCTCTTTACCTTCAAGCAAGACAGGAACATTAACAGCAACCTTACGTCCCTTAACAAGCTGGATAAAATCAATGTGCATTACATCTTGGGTAATAATATTCTTCTGCACTTCTCTCATGAGGCACATTTCTTCCTTACCGTCGGGAAGGGTTGCAAGAATACGAATAGTCTCCCAGTGACCGGAACGAATCAATGGTGCCACTTCTGAAACCTTCACTTTTGCAGTAATAGAATCCTTATATTCGGGACCATAAAATACTGCTGGGACATAGCCGGTGGGTCTCAGCTTCTTGACGGCTTCTTTCCCCTTCTCACTTCTCTCTTCAAGAGCTATCTTTACGAACTCAGCCATCTACAAACATCCTCCTTTTAGAAAAACAAATGCTACCGAAAGCACATTATTAACTGAATAAACTGCTAACGGATCTGTCACTGTGCACTCGAGCTATTGCTTCCGCAAATAACGGAGCAATAGATAGCTGTGTAATTTTATCCAACTTTTTGTTTTCAGGCAATGGAATTGTGTCAGCTAAAATAACACTATCTATATCAGCTTTTTCCAGCCTCTCAATAGCTGGCCCGGAAAGAACTCCATGAGTTGCACAAGCATAAACTTTCTGAGCTCCACGCTCTTTTAAAGCAGCAGCTGCATTACAGATAGTTCCTGCAGTATCTATGATATCGTCAATGAGTATGGCTACTTTACCTTCTACATCTCCTATAATTTCCATTACTTCGCAAAGATTAGCCACGTCATGGGAACGACGTTTATCTACTATAGCAAGATCAGCATTTAAAGTTACAGCAAAACGACGTGCGCGAACAACTCCACCTACATCAGGAGCGACTACGACCACTTCGTCTCTTTTTATCTCACTGGGGAAGTTTTCCTTGAAATAATTCGCCAAAAGAGGAACCCCTGTCAAATGATCAACGGGAATATCGAAAAAGCCCTGAATCTGTCCTGCATGTAAATCTGCAGTTATCAGACGAGAAGCTCCACTATGTTCCATAAGATTTGCTACAAGTTTGGCAGATATTGGATCTCTTGCCTTTGTCTTTCGATCTTGCCGAGCATATCCAAAATACGGAGTTACGACATTGATTCGATAGGCAGATGCACGCTTTAAAGCATCAAGCATAATAAAAAGCTGCATAAGATGCTCATTAACGGGATTACATGTAGGTTGCACCACATAAACATCTGCTCCGCGTACACTTTCTTCAATAGAAAGCCCTAGCTCTCCATCGGAAAAGCGAAAATGTTTAGCACGGGATAATTCCACACCCAGTTCCGCGCAAATTCTTTTGGCGAATTCCGGATGGGCTGTTCCCGAAAAAATCTTCAGTTCCCTGGAACTGGAACCCATCACTCCTTACCCCCTTCTTGATTGCTGCCTTTGCGGCGCAAAACCCAGCCCTCTATATTTTTCTGTCTGGCTCGAGCAATGGCAAGGGCCCCTTCAGGAACGTCATCGGTTATAACAGATCCTGCTGCTGTAAAGGAGTCATCACCAAGAGACACTGGCGCAACAAGCATGGTATCGCTTCCTACAAAGCACCTATCACCAATGTGTGTTGGATTTTTCGCAACACCATCGTAATTACAAGTTATTGTTCCTGCACCTATGTTCACATGGTTGCCAATGGTTGCATCTCCTATATAAGACAGATGCGGAACCTTGCTTCCTGAACCAATTGAGCTTTTTTTAATTTCCACAAATTTACCAACAAAGGCTCCCTCTCCTATATGAGCATTATCTCTTATAAAGGAGAATGGACCAATTGTAGCATGGTCTTCTATTTCACTTGCAATTATAGAAACAAAATTAATAATATCAACACTTTTACCTATTACAGTATTGCGAATAAGAGAATGACTCCCTATGTGAGTACCGTCACCTATTTCAGTATTCCCATAAAGTTGAACGAAAGGATCAAGCCATATATCTCCCTCTAGCCTGACCCGAGGTCCGATGAAAACAGAAGAAGGATCAGCACATTTTACACCCTGGCTCATCCAATGATTTAAAATTCTTTGCTTCAAAATAGAAGTAGCTTCAGCAAGCTGAAGAGGGCTGTTAACCCCTTGAAAATCTGTACCGTTATCAAAACAAAGAGCCTCTACGCTCTTGCCCTGCTCATACATAAGCCCAACAACATCAGGCAAATAATACTCCCCCTGCACATTATCGTTAGCAAGAGAGTCAATATTTGAAAGGAGATCGGGAGTTCTGAAAATATATATGCCGCTATTCACTTCCCGTATTTTTTTCTGTTCTTCTGAGGCATCTTTTTCTTCCACGATAGAAAGTGCGTTTGAATCTCTTACTACTCGACCATACCCTGCAGGAGTCTCTGTAATAAAACTAGCGAAAGTACAAGAAGCTGGGGAATCTATATGCGCTTTGACCAAATCAATAAGAATTTCACTCTTTAGGAGAGGTGCATCACCAGGAATAACAAGAATATCTGAAAAAGAGTTCCACCATTCCTTCGATATTTGCACGGCATGCCCTGTTCCTAACTGGTCATGCTGCCATATCACCCGAACTTCAGGACTCATGGCACTTATATAAGTCTGCACAGCATCTCCGCCATGACCAATAACTACTGCTCTATTCTCCAAACCAGCCGCTAGAGCTGCCTGAAGAGGATAAAAAAGGAGGGGCTCTTCAAGAACAGGCTGAAGAACTTTTGGGAGGTTACTTTTCATTCTCGTTCCCTTACCTGCAGCGAGAATCAAAACGCCTACCGTTCGACGATCAAACACTTTCCCCATCACCTTCATTCTATCTATAATCAAACACAAAAGAGGGGGAACCTAAGGTCCCCCTTCTTGTAATATCAGATGGCTGGGGTGGCTGGATTCGAACCAGCGATCACGGATCCAAAGTCCGCCGCCTTGCCGACTTGGCTACACCCCAGTATGAATGCCGGTAAATATACTAGCAGAGGATTCCGACATGTCAAGAAGAGAGTTGATTATTTTTTAAAATCTTATTCAGGAAACCATCTCTTAAAGAGAATGTCAATAGATAAAAAAAGCTATATACTCAAGAAGAAAACTTTTTAGGGGGTTTTTATTCATGTTCGACTCTTTCAGTTTTGCATTGATTCAAGCCAAAGTTCTTCTCATTATGGTAGTAGCAATGCTTATTCTTACCATCCCCTTTGGAGCCATTGCATTCAGAACAGGGAAAAAAGGTTTCATTATTCTTACATGGGCCTTTTTTGCCGCGGGACTTCTCTGTATGGCTCTATATCTTTTACTCTACGTGGGATGGTGGATTGCATGGGCCCCCTTGCTTCCTATCTTAGTTATAGTGCTCATCTTCCACAAAAAGTGACATACAGCCCCCTCTGTTCAAGTCCACATATCCCTGATCTGTAATTTTAAGTTCTGGGATAACGCTAAGAGAAAGGAAACTCATAGCCATAAAAGGATGTGTAATTGAAGTCCCCAAAGTTTCTGCTGCTTTTTCTACATCTTCAATAGCAAGTATAACATCGGAAGCTGTTGAATCGCTCATAAGTCCCCCTACTGGCAAAGGAAGTGAAGCCAAAATCTGATCCCCTGACGCCACGACTAAACCTCCGCCTAAATTTCGAAGCTCTCTCAAGGCCGTTATTATAGATATATCGTCCATTCCAGCAGCAATAAAATTATGAGCGTCATGAGCAACTGAAGAGGCAAGTGCTCCTTTTTTAAGATCAAGTCCCTTCACGAAACCGGTAAAGAAACGTCGACTATCGCTATTTTTATCGACAACAACTATTTTTGCAATATCCCTCTTCTTGTCCGCAGTAACTTTTCCATTTGTGATTGTAGGATTTTCAATTAGATGTGTAGTAACAACTTGTCCCCTTCTAAAACCAATAAGCCTGATCTTTTTATTACCGGAAGGTTCTATGGAAATATCTTCCACTGTAGGGATATGGAAGACTTCGCTACTTTGAGGATAATTATGTTCACGTTTAAAGGGCGCTCCAAGTAATTCTCTGTTTTCAACCACTTTTTTCCCCTTTTTCCAAACATTGATAACATTACATGTTTCAAGAGAATCTAATAACACGAGATCGGCAATATAGCCAGGAGCAACTGCCCCTCGGTCAAAAAGTCTAAAATAACGGGCAGGAGAAAGCGTTACCATCCGAAGAGCAACAAGAGGGGAAAGCCCCTTTTTTATAGAAAGACGAAGTGTTTCGTCTAAATGTCCTTTTGTCTGAAGATGATTTGCAGTTAAGTCATCGCTCACAAACATAGCGCATGAAGAGCGTGCTTCATTTTCCTTAATAAGAGGTAGTAACTCTTCTAAGTTATGTTCTGTTGCACCTTGGCGGATCATGAGCCACATTCCGCGTCTAAGTTTTTCCAACCCCTCTTCTTTCGTCGAACTTTCATGATCACTGGAGCACCCACTTAACAAATAAGCGCACAACTCCTTCCCTGTTACTCCTGGAGCATGACCACTTCGCACTACATCCCAAGATGCAAATATTTTTCCCCACATTTCTGCATCACCATGTATAACAGCAGGATAGTTCATCACTTCTCCAAGAGTAGTACACCAACCCTCTTCGTAAGTCCTTTTTATAGCCAAAGCGTCAAGTTCCTCGCGAGGAGTTTCAAAGGGTGAGGCGGGAACACACGAAGGTGCCGTCAAAAAAATGTCTAGGGGTAAATGAAGTGACTCCTCATACATAAATGAAAGTCCCCCCATGCCACATGTATTGGCTATTTCATGGGGATCAGCAATAACGGTTGTTGTTCCCCGAGGTAAAACCATTTCAGCAAAGCCTGCGGGAGTAAGCATGGTACTCTCTATATGACAATGACCTTCAATAAAACCGGGAGCAAGCACGGCATTCTTCGCGTCGACTTCCTCTTTTCCATAATATCCTGTACCAATACCAACAATATAACCATCGTAAATGGCTACATCCTTTTTCTCAAATTCAAGAGAAAAGACATTTGCTACTTTCGCATTCTTGATAACTACGTCAGCTGCTAATTCTCCCCTTGCTACTGCTAACATCTTTTTTATATTCACAATATAATCCTCCCAAAGGCCAAGAAAGACCCTTATAATAAGAACCTATAACGATCAAGAAAGAAGGGATACAGATGCAATCTTCCCATAGAATTCAAAATTTAATTATAATTCTTTTATTAGGGATTATGTTTCCTTTTACAGCACAAGCATCTTCCATATACAGCATTTATATTCCATGCGAAATTGGAGCTTCTGCCTATGCATTGCTTCCTGATGGATCTCGCTACGATCTCGGCACAATTTTATCTTTACCTCAAACAAGCCGTTGGCCTAGTTATACTGCAAGCCAATGGGGACAAGCAGGTTCAGTTTGCGCATCCGCAGTTAATGCCGTACATTTACTTTGTTCTGTAGAAAAAGGTAAAGGTCGTACTATCAGTATTTTACCAGAAAAGACTATCGCCCCAGCCGCTGGAAAAAAGACATACTTTTCTATTCAAAAAGATGCAGGAACTGGACTTTTTGGGGGATGGGCACCTCCTGTAGGCACACCTGTTTATATTATTAAAAAAGGTAGTTCACAAAGTCGCCTCTCTTCTGAGAACTTTCCAGAAGAAGGTGATGTTCTTTTTATGCCTGTAGAAGAAAAAGAACATCCCTTCCTAATAGATATCGAAAACAGACCTGGTGGCCGTGTTATAGCATGGAATTCTCGGGGAGTTAACGTTATTGCTAGAGTTATTCGACCTGTTTATGGAGTCGGGCGTTTTGGTGGCACTCTTTTTCAAACAGATAGTCGAATACGTGCCAATCACACTGGAGTTATCGATATAAGCACATCTCCAGTGGGAGAAATAGGGGGATTTCAAATACTGCCACTTTTTCATGCCGGATCTAAAGAAATGGCTTCTGCATGGACATTAACACAATGGATGATTATAGGAACTGAAAATGGTCATCGACTTATAGGCTCAACACCTCTATTCTCTGATGGTCTTGTACCAGGAGGACAACTCTCAGATCACTTATGGGATATATGGTCTACGTATGGACGAAGACCTCTCGTTTTATGCCGAATAGACGGGGGATCGTGGCAGGCTTTACCTAAACATTCAGGCAAAGATGACAAGGCTTTGTTCAATGTTACTCATATTCGTTTATATTATCCTTTCACCGCAGAACCCAATAGATAGAAAGAAAAAAGGCTTGCGAGGTTTATAAGCTTTAAACCTGCAAGCCCTTTATTTACTCTACTGTAACGCTTTTAGCTAAATTTCGCGGTTGATCGATATCGCACCCTCTGATTCGTGCAACATAGTAGGCAAAAATTTGCAATGGAAGAACCGCTAAAAACGGATAGAGTTCTGCCTCTGTTGGGGGAACATAAAAAACATCTTCCGAAACATCTTCTATATCTCTATCTCCACGAGTGGCTATAGCAAATATTGGAGATTTTCGAGCTTTTGCCTCTAAAATGTTTGAGTATAGTTTTTCATATAGACCATCTTGCGGTGCTATAACAACAACGGGGACCTCACTTTCCAGTAAAGCAATAGGACCGTGCTTCATTTCCCCAGCTGCATAAGCCTCTGCATGGACATAAGATATTTCCTTTAGTTTGAGTGCCCCTTCCAATGCAATTGGGAAAGAACGCCCTCGTCCAAGGTACAAGAAATCTCGTAAAGAGGCGTATTTCTCCGCAATGTGATGTAATGATTCCTGACGCTCAAGAATTTCTTCCAGCTGATAAGGTAAATTTAGAAGTCCCTTGATTATTCTCTCTTCTTCACTAGATGAAAGAGTTCCCCATAATTTGGCGATATAAAGGCCTAAAAGATAAAGAACTCCCAGCTGTCCTGTAAAGGTTTTTGTCGCAGCCACACCTATTTCCGGGCCTGCTTTCAGAAGAAGAACGTGATCCACTTCTCGAGCGAGTGTTGATCCCTGCCCATTTGTAATGGCAACGCACATTGCCCCTTTTCCCCTAGCCAATCGCTCTGCAGCAAGAGTATCAGCCGTTTCTCCAGACTGAGAAACAAAAATTGATAATGTGTCCTCACCTAAAGGCATGGGCCTATAACGATACTCAGATGCAACATCAACACGAATGTCAACAGGCAAAAGTTCTTCCATTAATCGCTCTGCGACTAAGGCTGCGTAGTAAGAAGTGCCACAAGCTACAATATGAATCCTTTTAATATGAGCAAGTGTATCTTTCGTCCAAGCAAGCTCTTTAGATAGATCTACTGAATTTTCAGATATTCTGTCTTTCAGAGTATTTCGTAGCACTGCACCTTGCTCGTTAATTTCCTTCATCATGAAGTGAGAATATCCGCCTTTATCGACCATGGATATATCCCAGTCAATCGTCTGAGCTTTTTTGGTAAGGGATTGCCCCGACTCGTCCCAAAATTTAATCCCTTGAGGAGATAGGAATGCAATATCACCGTCGTTCATATAGAAAACACTTTGGGTGTAAGGGAGCAAAGCCGGAACGTCAGAGGCACAAAAAGACTCTTTTTCTCCCTGGCCTACAACAAGAGGAGATCCTTTTCTTACACAGTAAATTGAATCTGGCTGATTCTTCACAAGAATGGCAAGGGCAAAGGAACCTCGAAGCCTTTTATAAAGAGAAACAAGAGAAGGGATAATATCCTTCTTCACTCCGTATAATTGAGAAAGAAGCTTGGCCACTACTTCCGTATCTGTTTCTGTCGTAAATTCTATTCCCTGATGTAAGAGTTCGTCTCTAATTTCTCTATAATTTTCAATTATCCCATTATGAACAAGAACAATCTGTTTATCACCATCCCAATGAGGGTGAGCGTTAACCACTGTTACTCCTCCATGAGTGGCCCATCTGGTATGCCCAATACCTAAATGTCCCAGCACATTTTGAGAAGACATTAATTTTTCTAGTTGCTGGACTTTCCCAACTTCTTTAATAACACGAATATCATCGCCATCATTTACGGCTATACCTGCAGAATCGTAACCGCGGTATTCGAGGCGCTTCATTCCATCTAGCAAAACATCAGTAGCATTTCGCCATCCTACATAGCCAACAATTCCGCACACGAGAATATTACACCGCCTTTCACTAAGGCACACGAAAATCTATTGCTCTTTTTGTCTCAGAAATTGCTTTCTGGTTTTGTAGAGCAAATTCAGGGTTTGATTTTCAAAACCCCGGGGGTATCCGCCGAAAATTTCGATATTCCCCCGACCTCGTCAACTGACATTCGTCAGTTCAGGCGCTTACACTCTTTCCGCTATAAGTTTTTATAGAAGCGATATTAGCTGTTCTTCATTTATCATCCTCCCTAAAGGCACTCACAGTTTGCAGTACTATATCACGTAAAGAAGAATCTTTCAGAGCCAATTCAATATTTGCATGCAGCCAACCCTTTTGAGTTCCACAATCGAGGCGTTGCCCCTTATAAACAACTCCCCACAATGGCTCCTCTCTTAACAATTGTTTCAAAGCGTCCGTCAACTGTATCTCTCCGCCAGCACCTGGCTGAACATCTTTCAAAATAGCAAAAATTCTTGGTGAAAGAACGTAGCGCCCCATTACCGCTAAATTACTCGGTGCTGTTCCTTTTGCCGGTTTTTCAACTAAATTTTCTATTCTGAAGATACCTTCCTGAACCATATCAGCTTCAACAATCCCATAACGAGAAGTTTCTTCTTCCGGCACTTCTTCGAGAGCAATAACACTTCCTCCTAATTGCTCTTGAACAGAAATAAGTTGCGCAAGAACAGAAGGACGAGCAATCATTACATCGTCAGGTAGAATAACACCAAAATATTGGCCCTCACAAAAAGCCTCTCCACAAAGGACAGCATGACCCAGCCCTAAAGGCTCCGCTTGTCGTGTATAGGCAAAACGCGCCACTTGAGGAATTTTTTGCACAAGTTCAAGATATTCCTTTTTTCCACGTTCTGCGAGAATTTTCTCTAATTCCCATGTCCGATCAAAATAATCTTCAATGCAACGTTTTGATCGGCTTGTAACAATGACCATATCGGTACAACCTGCCGCTATGGCTTCCTCTACTCCGTAGGAGATAATCGGTCTATCCACGAGAGGAAGCATCTCTTTAGGAATATCTTTGGTTGCAGGTAGAAAACGAGTGCCTAGCCCCGCTGCAGGGAATAGGCACTTTGTTATTATCTTTTTTGACATAATTTTCGACATCCTTTCGGCATCACATACAAATAACTAACAACACTTCATCTGTATCTGACCGACCAGATCCTTTGAAATATCTTCCATCAACTTATGATCTTTTGCCTCTACAAGAACCCTCATAAGGGGTTCTGTTCCAGATGCACGAATAAGAACTCTCCCCTGGCCCATCAGTTTTCTATTCGCCTCTTGAGAGATATCGGTAATAAAAGCCGGATCAACATCTTTACCTTTACAAATTTCAACATTTCTTAAAAGCTGAGGGTAACGATCAAAACGATCAACAAGAGTATTAATATCTTCTCCTAAATCGGAACAAGCCCTCAGGAAGGTGAATCCTGTACAGATACCATCGCCTGTAGATGTAAATTCCTTAATAATAATATGTCCCGATTGCTCTCCACCCAAAGAAGCTCCACGGAATTTCATCATCTCTAAAACATAACGGTCGCCAACAGGGCATCTAAATACGTCAATATTTTCCCTTCGCAGGTGTTCCTCCAAGGCAAGATTACTCATTACTGTTGCAACAAGACCGTTTCCGAGTTTTTCTCTTTTCGTAAGCCAGCGGGCAAGAACCCAAAGAATAATATCGCCATCAAGAACGCGTCCTCGCGAATCTGTCAAAAGAACTCTATCTGCATCTCCATCATAGGCAATGCCAACTTCTGTTCCGTTACTTTTTACCTGAGAAGCGAGATGAGCCATATTCATAACTCCTACGCCTTCGTTAATATTAAGGCCGTCAGGAGCATCTCCAGATATAAACCAATGAGAATGATCTACTACTTTATTGATAGCATGAATAATAGGAACGGCTGCACCGTGAGCACAATCGAAAGATATGGAACGATCAAGTACCTTCGATTCTGAAATAAGAGTTGCTAGCCACTGCGCATAGGCCTGAACTATATCTTCTCTTTCAGTAACTTCACCAATGGATGCCCCGGTAGGACGCCAATCATCAATAAGATTATCTCCCAAGTATTCTTCTATAGATGCCTCTGCATCATCATTCAGTTTATGCCCTTCATGATTCAGAAATTTGATGCCATTATATTCTGCAGGATTATGAGAAGCGCTAATAACCACTCCACCCTGAGCCTGAATATGCTTTATCGCGAAACTGACCCCCGGCGTAGGAATAACCCCCAAAGTTAAAACTTTTGCACCGGCTGAAAGCATCCCTGCCACTAAAGCATTTTCTAACATTTTACCTGAACGACGAGTGTCTCTTCCGATAAGAATTCTTGGACGAGGGATTCCTCTTTCTGTCAGGTACAGCACATACGACCGCCCAAGACGCAACGCCATTTCAGGAGTCATAGCTCCTCGATTTGCCACATCTCTTACGCCATCAGTGCCGAAAAGACAACGTACTTTTTTTTCGCTTTCCTCCAAAACCTTCACCTTCCCCCGCTCCTTTTTACTCCACTTCCGCACGCACAGTAACTCGTGAAGGGTCCACCTTGACAACTCGAATACTTGACGATGTATTTCGTATTTGCACAGGAACCATAAGCTTTCTCGAAACTATGTTTGTTACGTTAACATACGGTTGTATAGGAAAATCGGTTTCACTTATTTTTTCTATTTCCGATGGAATTCCTTCTATAGTGATATTAACAGTGTTTGGTTCGACGCTCCAACCTGGATATATGCTATTACCTTCAACTTCCACCCCTACATTTGTAAGAAGTTTCGACACGGTGTATGGTTTTAAAAGAATATTAACTCTTACAGATGAAGCTCCCGTGTATTTCAACAATGAATCGTCTAATGGTTTTAAAGGAACGATCATACTCTGCTCTTGAGCAAGACCTGTAATATCGATGGTTTCGGTCTCAAGACGAGTCACTTTGCCTAATCGTGGATATGGTCCTTCTACTTCAACTTCAGACGGCTCCACGACTATAGCTTTCACAGAATAATCAGAATCAGGCTCTCCAATAACCTGTACATTCACTGGAACTTTCTTTTTAGGTAACCCTTGAGCTAACACAGCGGTAACTTTGACTTGGCCCGGATCAATCGTTACTTCATCCTCAAAAGGTTGAGATTTCACGATTTCTACGGGAAGCGTTATTTCCTCACCACTTTTTAACTGTTCGAGAGTTGGAGATATTCGTACACTTTCTATACGTGCAAGGTCTTTTTCAATTCCTTTGACAGTGACATCTTTAGGCATAATATGCACAGACTCAAGATAAATCCCTGAGGGTAACCCCTCTTTTACCACTACTTCTACAGGAACAAGACGATCTACATATCGTATCATTTCTAAAGCAATTTGTGATGGATTTATACCTACGACTTTAACATCTTTAGGTACAATAGCGCGCACTGCCAATCTATATTTACCCAGAGAAAGCCCCTTAGTATCGACTTCACACAAGATACTACCCTGTTGTAGACTATCTAAAACCCTTCGGCTTCCAGAAACACTAACCTCTACCGTCTTTGTCTCTGGTTTTAATATAGTTTGCGAAGGAACATTTAAAAAATCGACCTGACATCTGAAGGTTTTTACAATCTCATTAGCCCTGTCTCCCGAGACATAAAACCAGAGAAGGACTGCAATGACGATAGATATTATCCTCAAAAAGTGAGGAGAAGACAAAAGTACATCTATTTTTCTATTTCCAGGTGTCATTGTAATGTAACTCCCTTCTTGAAGGCTCTATTGCCACAGCGACCGTATATCTTCGTGTATTCTATCAAGAAATGAGCGTTTCTCTTTTTCTTCAGCCCCAAAATAGTGCAAGAGAAGCTTATATACTTGATTTTCCTTTAAATTTCTAGATAAATGCCCATTAATAGCTAAGGAAATTTCTCCTCGTTCCTCTGAAACAATGAGCGCAATAGCATCAGAAACCTCAGTTACACCAAGAGCTGCTCGATGACGAGTACCAATCCATCTTGAAAGATCTGTATTTTCCGTCAAAGGCAGATACGTTCCGGCAGAAATAATCATATCTCTATCAATAATGACAGCTCCATCATGAAGGGGATTGTCAGGCCAAAAAATAGCGATAATGAGCTCCTGCGATATTTCTGCATTCAACTTAACTGCAGTACTCCAAAAATCTCTCAAGCCAGTCTCTCTTTGTAACACCATAAGGGCTCCAATTTTCTGGCCTTTCAAATATCCCAAAGCCCTTGTAATCTCCTGACTGAGTGCTTCCGCTTTTTTTTGGGCACGTTTCCTTCTCCAAATATTGCCACGTCCAAGTTCCTCAAGCATACGTCTGAGTTCTGGTTGAAAAACGATAGGAATAGCAATGATCAAAACTCCAAGGACTTTCCCTAAGAACCATGACAACGTTCGAAGCTCAAAAAACCTGGCCAGAGATGCAACAACACCAAGAATCAGCAACCCTTTCACAAGTTGCATTGCACGCGTTCCGACAAGCAAAAGTAATAAACGATGGATAATAACAGCTATGATGACAATATCAAGAATGTCATGCCATCGAAATAAATCTAGCATATTGACCCTCCCATGCTATTCAGTAACATGGATAGAAACATACGGAGATGTTGTTAACGCAAGTAAAGCCCCATATTTTACTGAAAATCGTATTTTATCTCCTACACATAGTTTTCTGTCACACTCTTCCACATCAAGAACCATATGATCACTTGACGCACCTAAAATTTCAATTCCTTTATCACAAGGCAAAAGAGCATCTATTCTTGCATCTTGCTTGCCAATGGCTGCGAGAGCACGCAATCGAACTCCTTTATCAACAAAAACGGGGATGTCGCCAAAAGCATCTGCAGCAATTGTTCCTAAAGGAACGCTAGGTTTTCTCTTTACTTCTATCACTTCTGCTTCTAAAAATATAGTGTTCCGTAGTAAATATGGGAACGTTTTGCCTCCTGACGAGTCCGTTCCAAGCAAAATAGCCTCTCCTATTCTCAACGAATTGATGCAAGAAGGCATAGTACCATCGTCAAGAAGAGACAAAGATGATGTGGCACCTCCTGAACACAAGGGGACACTACACTCCAAGTATTCTTCTAACTTTTTTTTAAGGGAACCTAATGTTTCCAATTTTTTTCGAGAAGGAAGCACTCCTCCAAAACATCCAAAATTCACACCGACGCCTAGACAATCTATGAAGCGACACTTCTTCAGGACAGAGGCTATCTGTTCTAATTCGTCTGGCCATATGCCCTCTCGTAAATCACCCAAATCGATCATGAGTAACACGTTATGCCTTTTCTTTTGTAAGCTGCACTCTGCATCAATTGCTTGTATTGTCTCAATCATCGAAACAACAGATGAGTCACAAAGTTCCACAACTTCAGGAATTTCACTCATCATAGGAGGCCGCAGCATCATTATGGGAACAGGAAGGCACATTTCTTTACGTAGTCGATATAAATTTTCTATACGACTATCAGCTATTCCTTCACACCCATTCTCAACCATAATACGGACAATATCTTCATTGGCACAGGCTCCTTTTGCTACACCGTAAACTCCTATATTCCATTGACGACACAATGAAACAACGTGGGCAGCATTGTAGGCAATTTTCTCACGTTGAACTATGAGACGAGGCCAAAGACTCATACTCTCTTACCCTCCTCTTAATTTACGAAGTACAGTAAGATTTCCTTTATTTCCCAGTCCATTTTGTGGTGTTTCCAGTAATGCCGGTATCCCGTTCCATCTACTGTCATTGACTATGAAAGAAAAGGGCAAAACCCCTAACTCTCCTTCTCCAATATGTTGATGTCTGTCAAGATGACTATTACGAGCATGAGCACTGTCATTTAAATGCCAACATCCAACTCGTTCAAGTCCTATTTTACCCATAAGAGACGAGACAAAACGCTCATAAGCTTCAAAAGTTCGCAATTCGTATCCTGCAGCAAAGAGATGACACGTATCGAGACACAATCCTAAACGTTCATTTTGAGGAAAATGATCAAGCACAGACTTCAATTCGTCGAGAGAACTTCCTAATATACTTCCTTGCCCTGCCATAGTTTCAATAAGAATCCGAACTCTTGTCACAGATGTGCGTTGTAACACCTGCCCTAAACTGTTAACAAGCTTTCCTATTCCTTCATCACGAGGTCGCCCCCGAGATGATCCTGGATGAACAACAATTTCATCAATACCAAGCATATCGCAACGTTCTACCTCTTCAGTAAGAGCAACTATACTTTTTTCTCGAGTTTCATCTGGTGATGCAAGGTTGATAAGATATGAAGCATGAACAACAACTTGTTGTATACCACTCCGCCGCCATGCATGTAAAAAACGTTCTGCCCGAGACATAGAGATAGGAGTACTATGCCATTGTAACTGATTTTTGGTAAACATCTGTATAGCTTCACATTCAAGATCCTCGCCACGTTCTATTGCTCGTTCAAGACCACCTGCAATGGAAACGTGAGCGCCGATTAAAGGCATAAATTAATTTCTCCCTTACGTAACATAGTTATAAATCGATACAATATGAAGGCAGTGACACCCCATATTATCCTTCCATCAGGAAGATCATAGCGCGGGGTCTCAAACTGTATTCCTTCATGTTCAATCTTATATATTTCAGGAATAACTGGGATAGAATCCAGTTGCATAAATGCTATGCCGGCAACCTCTTCATGAGAAAGCTTAAGTCTCGACATGAGAGTCTCATCTGAAATCACGCCTACAACAGGATAGACGGCAAAACCGCTTGTCACTGCTTTTTGGGGTTCCATAAGATATATAGGCTCTATATACTCTCGTTCTAAACCAATCTCTTCCTCTGTTTCCCGCAACGCTGTTTCAAGAGGGCCTCTGTCAAAATCATCCCGTTCTCCTCCTGGGAAACACATTTCGCCGCCATGACGCTTCATAAAGTAGGGACGTTCTAAAAAAAGAACTTTATACCCCTTTTCTGATCGGAAAAGAGGTACAAGGACAGCACTAAGCCGTTTCCCATCTAATGTAAGTAAGTAATTCCATGGAGGAAAAGAGGTTTGCATATTGCATCTTTTCCCTGAAAAATCATCTATTGCCATCTACATCGTCAGCTCCTCATGCTCTAAGACGAACGCTTCCTGCATAGACAACACCACGGAATCCATCGACCGTAACCATCATCCCGTCTTCAAGAACTGAAAGTGCATTGCTTGCACTAACAACACATGGTATTCCCAATTCTAAAGCAACTATAGCCGCGTGACACGTCAATCCACCATGTTCTGTAATAATAGCTGCAGCTTTTCTCATAGCAGGAACAAAATCTTTATCTGTCTGGGAAACGACTAAAATGTTGCCTCTTTCCATTTTCTCAAGAGCCTCTTCTGGCGTATTCGCCTTTTTCACTACACCAAAAGCTTCTTTTTTCAAAAGAGAAAGGCCTTTGACTAAAATTCGACCCACTGTATGAACTTGCAACATATTAGTTGTTCCTGGAATACCCATAGGGACACCTGCCGTAACAACAACTATATCCCCTTCCTTCAAAAGCTTGTTTTCCAAACATAATGAAAAGACATTATCAATGGCCTGTTCCTGATTGGAAATATTTTCAACTCTAAGAGGTTCTACTCCCCAATATAAAGCCAATTCTCGCCATGTTCTCAAGACAGGAGTGGCTCCAATAATCTTACATGGGGGACGATGCTTGCTAATCATTTGGGCTGTACTGCCACTTCGAGTAAGGGAGATAATTGCAGCAGCACCCATTTCTCGCGCGACTTCAACAGAAGCTCCGCTTACTGCATCTGGCACTCCCGTACTTAACTGCTTTCTATGAAGGGGATGTTGCCAAAGCTCTATATCCTTCTCAACTCTCTCCACTATGCGGCGCATCGTTTCTACAGACCTGAGAGGATACGTTCCTTTCGCCGTTTCTCCCGAAAGCATTACGGCATCAGCTCCATCAAGAACAGCATTTGCAACGTCACTTGCTTCTGCTCGTGTAGGACGGGGATTTCTAATCATAGAGTCTAGCATCTGGGTCGCAACTATAACAGCTTTCCCCTTAGAACGACAAAGATCTATAATCTCTTTTTGTACTAGAGGAACCTCCTCCGTGGGAATTTCGACACCCAAGTCTCCACGGGCAATCATCACCCCATCAACTACATCTAGAATTTCATCTATACCATCGACAGCTTGTCGTGTCTCTATTTTCGCTATAATTTTCATAGTTCCGCCAGCTTCTTCGATTACTTTTCTAACATCCATGATGTCTTTTTGATTTTTGACAAAAGAAACGGCGATATACTCCATGTCATTTTTCAAACCCCAACAGATATCAGAACGATCTTTTTCCGAAAGAGCTGGAAGGGAAATGGAAGCTCCCGGTATATTGACTCCTTTTCGCTCTCCTAGTTCTCCACCAACGATAACTGTGCAATGTACATCATTCTCACTAATTTCTGTAACTTTGAGGTGAAGAGTTCCATCGTCAATATAAATATCTTGATCCACGCTGCTTTCTATTGGTAAGTTAGCATAATTAACAAAAACTTCTTTATCATTACCAACAACATCTCGTGTTGTTAAAACGAAATCTTGTCCTTTTTTCAAAAAAACAGCGCCTTCCTGTAACGTTCCAGTTCTAATTTCTGGCCCCTTTGTATCAAGAAGAGTGGCAATAGGAGATCCCATTTTTCTTTCGACTTCTCGAACGAGGTCAAGACGAGCCTTATGTTCCTCATAAGAACCATGACTAAAATTAAAACGAGCTACATTCATTCCTTCCTCTGCCATAGAACAGAGCATCTCAAAAGTTGAACATGCCGGGCCAATCGTGCAAACTATTTTCACTTTCTTCATTATTTCTGACCCCTTCCGTCTATCAAATATGGATTACGTTTATTCATTACATCAACAGCAGATTTCGTAAGATTCCTCTGGAATCACAGAGGATAGTCCTTTCATCTTTATAGTAGGACCATCTACTTTTATGCCTGCCAGAAGAATAGTAACACTGCCTATCCCGTTTCGAATCTCTAATAACACCTGAGATCGGCCAGGAAAATCTTTGAGAGAACGAATAAAGTTTTTCACACATTCTTGCGGTAATAAAGTTCCGTCAAGTACAATTTTCACATACGGAAAATTTCTCTCTTGAAGAGACTGAAAAGAGACAATCTCCCTGGCAATAATATTTCCAGAGCCTCTATCATCTAAAGTGCCCCTGACTACACAAATTTGCCCAGGTTCTACTTGTTCCTTTACAGATGACCATGTTTTCGGGAAACAAATAACCTCCACTTTTGACTCTGCATCTTCAACCTCAAGAATCCCCATTGGGTCTCCTCGTTTCGTGTATTTCTCCTTTGCAGAAAGCACCATACCTCCAATTTGCGGAGGCATATTTTTACTCTTCCAATATTTGAGGTCTGAAATACGACACGTACAATAACGACCAACTTCATCTTCATGTTGAGCAAAGGGATGACCGCTGATATACAAACCTACAACATCTTTTTCGAAATCAAGACGTTCATAAATATTATAATCATCGATATCAGGAAGTTCTGGTTCAAGATCCCCCTCTTCCCCATCTCCATCAAGAAGCGACAAAAGAGAACATTGGTTTTTTTCCTCGCTTTTCTTCTGAGCCAGGGCTATAAAATCAGGAAGCGCTGTTACTAGTTGACATCTATTTGTCGTTAAGCCATCAAAAGCCCCTGCTTTTATAAGATTTTCGATAACTGATTTATTTACAACCCTTAAATCTACACGGCACAAGAAATTCCAAAGGGAGATGAAGGGCCCCCCGCATTCTCTAGCTTTTATAATGGCTTCCACAGCACCATGCCCAGCCTTGGACACTGCACCTAAACCAAAACGTACAACATCTTTTACAGCTGTGAAAGACTCCATGGAAGAATTAACATCTGGAGGAAGCACTTCAATACCAGAATTTCTGACTTCTCGCACATATCGTGCCATTACATCTTTTTTTGAACCTATCTGACTTGTT
This sequence comes from Aminobacterium sp., assembly GCF_034926885.1. NCBI lineage: Bacteria > Thermotogati > Synergistota > Synergistia > Synergistales > Aminobacteriaceae > Aminobacterium > Aminobacterium sp. Next base: position 108,051 of record NZ_JAYFQR010000020.1, on the reverse strand, counting down.
AAATATGCGGCCATAAATTCCGACTGGAAATTAGCCTTAAGATAAGCCGTCTGATAACTAATCAGAGCATATGCAGCACTATGTGATTTATTAAAACCATACCCTGCAAATTCCTGAATAATATCAAAAATCTCTTCAGCTTTCTGAGCTGGAACATTATGCTGTGCACAGCCCTCAGCAAACTTCTTTCGCTGTTGTTGCATAACTTCCACTTTTTTCTTACCCATAGCTCGTCTCAGCAAATCGGCTTCTCCAAGAGAATATCCAGCAAGACGCGCAGCGCATTGCATAACCTGCTCCTGATAGAGAATAACTCCATAGGTTTCTTTTAGCACTTCAGACAATTCTGGATGGAGATATACGACAGGTTCACGCCCATGCTTACGTTCAATATACTGATCTACCATTCCACTTCCTAACGGCCCGGGACGATAAAGAGCCAGAATGGCGATTAAGTCTTCAAAACAATCTGGTCTAATTTTTCTAAGTAATTGCCTCATTCCAGTAGATTCAAGCTGGAATACACCAAGAGTATCCCCTTTCTGCAACATTGTATATGTTGCCTCATCATCCAAAGGAATACTATTAAGGTCAGGAGCTTTTTCCCCATTGATTTCAATATTAGAAAGAGCTTCCTCAAGTACTGAAAGTGTTTTAAGCCCCAGGAAGTCCATCTTGACAAGACCAAGTTTTTCAACAGGTTCCATAGGATACTGTGTAACAATCTGATTTTCTCCGATTCTGCGAACAGGCACCAGATCTGTTATGGGCATTGGTGTGATAACAACTCCAGCCGCATGTTGAGAACAATGGCGAGCAATTCCTTCTATCTTCGAAGCACTATCCAAAAGCCGTTTGACCGCTAGGTCTTTAGTCTCTAGACTACTAAGGTCTTCACTCTGTTCCAATGCTTCTGGAATCGACTTAACACCCTCTGGAATAAGTTTGGCAACGACGTCGACATCACCATAAGGCATCCCCAACGCACGACCTACATCTCTTATGGCCGCCTTACTTTTCATTCGGTCAAAAGTTATGATCTGAGAAACTCTATCTACACCATATTTTTGAGCTATATATTGTAATAATTCCTCTCGTCCTTTGTCGGAAACGTCCGTATCAATATCGGGCATACTTATACGTTCAGGATTAAGAAAACGTTCAAAAAGAAGATTGTATTTTAAAGGATCCAATTCCGTAATACGGAGACTATAGGCAACAAGAGAGCCTGCAGCAGAGCCTCGACCTGGCCCAATGGGAATATGAAGCCCCTTTGCCGCCTGAATAATGCTGGAAACGATGAGGAAATAACCGGCAAACCCCATTTTTTTGATGACCGAAAGCTCGTAAGAAAGACGTTTAGCATAATCATCTGGAATATTTTCGCTTCCCAGACGTCGTTTAAGACCTGCCCATGCTTGCTTTTCAAGGTTTGTTTCAAGAGTCTCTCCTTCAGGGAGATCAAAACGTGGTAATTTATAATCTCGCGTTCCCAAATCAAATTTAATCGAACAACGCTCTGCTATAGCTACCGTGTTGTCAAGAGCATCCGGTAATTCTGTTCCGAGTAAATGATCCATTTCTTCAGGAGAACGAAGGTAAAAATCATTACATGAAAAAGACATTCTATCTGGATCGTTCATAGTTGTTCCTGTCTGTACACACAACAGGATTTCATGCCAATTGTAGTCTTCTTCGTTCAGGTAATGCGCATCATTTGTAGCTATGAGATTAAAATCATTTGCTCTTGCCATCTTAACAATTGCCTTGTTAACAATAGCTTGTTCCGGAATTGAGTTGTACATTATTTCAAGAAAAAAGTTATCCTTACCCATAATATCTCTATACATTTGGGCGCGAGCTAATGCTTCTTCCTCTTTCCCTTGCAAGATTAAAGAAGGAATCTCTCCTGCAAGGCACGCAGATGACGCAATAATTCCCTCGCTATATCGAGCGAGAAGATCGTGGTCAATTCTCGGCTTGTAATAAAATCCTTCTGTATTCGCAATAGAAACAAGCTTTATTAAGTTGTGGTAGCCCTGCTGGTTTTCAGCAAGAAGAAGTAAATGAAAATTTTTGCCCTTCTTTTCCCTTGAAGTGTGCCCATCGGGATCAACATACACTTCGCAACCTATAATCGGTTTAATTCCTGCAGTTAAACATTTATCATAGAATTCTATAGCACCATACATTGCCCCATGGTCAGTGAGAGCCACCGCTGGCATTCCCCACGACGCAACTTTTTCAGCAAGCTCTCCACAACGTATAGCGCCATCAAGCAAACTATATTCACTGTGAACGTGTAAATGAACAAAAGGACGAGTCATTCTTCTGTGATTCCCCCATCTATTTCTTCTACATTTTCTTTCTTATGGAGAAGCACTTCTCCGCCTCCCCAGCGAAGTACCGCATCAACAAGACCTGAAAAAACTGCTTGTTCCTGTTCCTGTTCTTGCTCTTGATCTTCTTCCTGTTCATTTTCTGTTTTAGATGCAGATTTTCCCGGCTTCGCTGAGGGGATGTCATCAAAAGGCAAAACCTTCGTTGGTTCGTCTTGAATTTCAAAAACAGCCTCTTCAGATTCAGAAATTTTTTTCGATGATGAAAAATCATATTCTAAAGTTTTATCATTACATATGTACTGAAGAGTTAGCTTTTCATTGAAAACTTCCTCTATTTTCTGTTGCAAAATGAAAGCATTTCTTTCTACCGAAAGAAGCTCTAAGGAATACTTACAGTATTCTGGAAATTCCAATGTGAGCAGTCCATTTTCAAAAGAAACAGAGGCGTAAAGTAGGGCACTATACATATGGATGTCACCATGAATAAATGATGTTAAAAGTTCTTCCCATTTTTCTTTCAAGGTGACGCTCTGCACATAAGATTCTTTTGGCTTACTTGGCTCTTGAGGCTCTTGAGGCTCCTGAAACACTTCGATCACTTTGGGCTCTGCAACTACTTCTAGCTTTTTTTTCGAAGTCTTTTTTTCTACATTATCACTATGTTGAGTCAAAATTTCATCTTCGATTAACTTATTCAAAAAAAGGCCAGAAAGAACGTCTGTTTTCATCCCCATACGCACGTGAGGAAGTATTTTCGCACAAAAATCCATGAGCGATAATAGATGATGGGATTTCCAAAAAGGAGACTCCTGAAGCAAAAAATTCTTCTCGGAAGAAGAACCTTCCAATAGAGAAACTGAATCTTTTCCCCAAGATTTCGTTATCCAAAGATCTCGAAAAATAACGAAAAGATCTTCTACAACTTTTTGAGGAGAAGCTCCTCGTCTAAACATGTTTTGTAATTCAGTAAAGATAGACATATCTGCTGAGCGAACAGATGCAACCCATCGTTCAAGCTCTGGACGACTTCCCCCTCCTAAAAGACGATTAACATCCTCTATTTCCAATCGTTTTCCAGCCAGAGCCATAACCTGCTCCAAGAGAGACTGGGCATCACGCATTGCTCCATCTGCCTGTCTGGCAATTTCCCATAGGGCATCTTCCTCTGCCTCTCTATTTTCTTTCTGAATGATATCTTTTAAACATGTAACAATACTCAGAGCGTCTATTTTCCTAAAAGGTATATGTTGACAACGAGATCGGATTGTTACTGGTACCTTGTGAGGTTCCGTTGTTGCCAAAATAAATATAACGTGGGAAGGAGGCTCCTCCAATGTTTTAAGTAGAGCGTTAAAGGCTGAAATAGAAAGCATATGTACCTCGTCTATGATGTACACTTTGTATAAAGAAGCAAAAGGTGATAGCGATACGTGAGACTTAAGTTCGCGAACCTCGTCTACACTATTATTTGAAGCACCATCTATTTCAATAACATCCAAACTTTCGCCTCTATTTATAGCCGTGCAATTAACACACTTATTACATGGTTCAACACCATCTTTATCACCAACGCAATTTAAAGCTTTGGCTAAAAGACGGGCTAACGTTGTTTTTCCACAGCCGCGCGGTCCTGAAAACAAATAGGCATGACTTACCCTATTATCTTCAAGAGCCTTCGTAATAACCTGTACGGCAGCCTCCTGAGCTATAACCTGACTAAATTGAGCAGGTCGATATCGACGATAAAGAGACACTGTCATCAACAAAATCCCCCTTTGAGGGCATTAAAAAGTTTCTTATGATATTCTAACATCTTTAATTGTTGGGAAACGAGGGAACGCTCATTAAATTAATTGAGATAATCTGCTATAGGGTGAGTCGTTTTTGCCTGAAGCAAGCTATCTACTAAAGTTTGTCTCAAAGACGCCAAAGAATCAACAGCAGCAGGCAAAGGCTCCTTTACAATAAGAGTTGATCCGACTCGCAAAGCACGCACTTGATCTATTTCTACAACTTCAATTTCATAAGGTGGTAATTCCATCTGATAGGCTCTATCTAATTTATCTTTAACAGAAGAGAATAAAGCTGCTACATCGCTACTGTTTGGTCCTTCCCAAACCGGAGCATCATCAACATACATAACAAGGGATGCGTCTTTTGGCTCTATACGAATCACCAACAAACGTAAAGCTTTTTTTCGTTCAAGAGGCCATCCTTTTTCCTTAATAATCCGTGTTAGATAATCAACACGCTCTTCCACATAGGGGTGATCCATAAAAATACCTGGGTCAACGTAAGGATGACGAAGCTGTTCTGCTGCAAGACCTTCCATAACCGTTAACATAGCCGCAGGTGGATAACCAGCCTCTTCAAGAGCAAAAAGCCCCTCAACATCAGCTTCTCTTTCCAAGTCTTTACTATAGGAATTTGTAATAGCTATCTGTGCCATATTTGTTAAAATCATTGGGGCAGCCTGTCCCCCACTAGCAATAATAAGTGCCAGGGAAATAACTGATATCCGTTGGGAACGGGCTATTTGTTTTACAACATGTCCTCGGTCAGCGTGGATCATTTCATGAGAAATAATAGCAGCAAGTTCTGCATCGCTATGGAGGAAATTAAGAATGCCAGTCGTCATATAGATAATGCCCCCCGGCAAACTGAAAGCATTTACAGCTTCCTCTCGTATAATACGTATCTCAAAGGGAAGAGAACGAGTCATTTGTGGTTTTAATTTTTCACAGATCATGGAAAGATGAGCTATCTGCACAGGATCTGAAATTCGCTCCCAATGCTGCTCTACTTCTTCAGAAACCTTTTTCCCAATACGTATTTCTCGCTGCACAGTGTCTTCTGCTTGCGCTACTAAACAAAAGCAGAAAAAAAACAGCGAGATCAAAATTCCGATATTACATTTTTTTTTCATACAAACCGTCCTTATAAAACTCCCCCAGACTTCATATATCCTTTAAAAGCGGTCTTCCCCTTATTAAGTTGAGCCATTTGTTCTCGTAATTCAGAAATATGTTGTTCAAGCAGCGCCTGCACATGCTCTTCTTTGGTCAAAAGAGCTGTAACCTGTTCTTTTATCTCATTTACTATTTTAGAAAGGGAATAAAACCCTTGAGACTCGACATGTTGTTCCACAGCCGACCAAAATAAAGGGCCATCGCGCCCTTCAACAAGACCAAATTTCATCGCTATTTGGCCCCACTCTTCCTGGAGAAGCTCTTGACGTGAAATAACGCCTTGTTTTTGCTGCAATACTTCTAGCAATTTTTCCATATCTTTATTGTTAACACACTCGAGTTCATCGTCTACATAATGTTCAAGTTCAGTATAAAGAGCTATTTCAGAAGACAAGAGATCCCTGATCTTAGACTCAAGGTTATCCTGCAACATTAAAACCCCCACCTGTCACCCCAGAACTCATTTCGTTTTCAGTCACCCCAACGGCTTTACTCCGCTCTTCGGCTAATTTCTCAATGGCTTCTTCCCAAGTAGTGCGCAACTCTTCAAGCATACCCCGTGCCTGTGCAACAAGGTCTGGACTCTTTTGAACATTAGCTTCAACAAGCTGGCGGTAAATATAGTCATAAAGAGCCATTAGGCTAGATGCAACATCCCCTCCTGCCTCCATATTCAGAGTAATCATAAGCTCTCGAACCACATTTTGGGCTTTGAGAATATTTTCATTTGCTTGCTCTAAATCTTTATTCAAGAGAGATCGTTCAGCTAATCTGCATTTTTTAATACCTATATCATAGGTTATGAGAAGAAGCTGTTCTTTTGATGCCGTCTGTATTTGCGTAGTTATATACTTATTTACCTGATCATTTTGACTATTCCCTAAAACCATTGATCCAAATCCCCCCTATCATATAGTTCTCGGCTACCAAGGGGAATATATTTATATTTAATTTTCTTTTTCTTCACACATTATATGTTCGATCAAATGTGCCCTACTTACAATTCCGATAAATACACCGTCTTTACCTACAACAGGAGCCATTTTCAACCCTTTTTGAATTAAAGAGAGCGCAACATGAAGGTCAGAATCATCTTCAGAAAAATATATAACTTCACGCGTCATATACTTCCCTACTGGTTCTTGTCCTTTTTTCCTGAGCTTTTCTGACAATTGATCGAAATCTGGAATAAATGCCGCCCCTACCAAATAATCGCAGTAGCCAGGCAATGAAGCTTGAATAATATCCTTTTCACTGATAAATCCAACAAGAGCGCCTAACTCATCAACAACAGGTAATCCCGTCAAATTATGCTGAGAAAGAATCTCTATGGCCTCTTTCAATGTGGTATTTTCTGTTATTGAGGTCAAATCCTTATCCATAAGATCTCCAATTCGCATAATTAGATGCCTCCTTTAATCAAAACGCTCTAGCTGTACGCGAGGCATAAGAGCTTCAATGGCATCTCGGCTTGAAAAACCTTTTTCTACGTGCATTGCGTCTTCCCATGCACATGCCATTGCAAAACGAATTCGATCTTCTACATCCATTCCTTCTTCCGCACCGACAATGAGCCCTGTTATAAGAGCATCGGCCGTTGCAAATAAAGAAACGACTGAACGTCGATCAGCAAGAGCAAGATAGATTCCCTTAGGAGTGAAAAACACATCACCGTATACATGATAGGAAGTGATAGCCCATTCAACCCCTTGATCGTGCAACTTTGAAACGACCTTAATAATATTATCGAGAGAAGTTAACGATATACCGGAAACACGCGACATAAAACGATGGTCAATTTTAGCGATTGTAGGCCCAGCTTCCAACGCAGATTGAAGAGGTAGCCCCGCAGCGTCAACAATTGTAGGGATATTATGCTCTTTTGCCATTCGGATCAATTCCCCATAAATATCCTGAGGCACTCCAGGAGGTAGAGATCCACCTAAGACGAGTAATCGTGTACGTTGCAACATTCTTTGATAGTTACGAAGAAAGCGGTCGTAAGCCTCTTCAGAAACATACGGGCCAGGTTCTGAAAGCCCTGTCTCAACATGACCTGTTTCGTCTATTATATAGACATTAGTGCGTGTCTCACCTTTGACATGAACGAAATTTGTAGTAATTCTCTCTCTGCGCAGAACGTCACGAATATAAGCTCCATTAAAACCAGCGAGAAATCCCATAGCGGCCGACTCATATCCCAATTGAGACAGCATCATAGAGACGTTAATGCCCTTCCCGCCGGGGGTTCGGATGGCATTTCTGGAACGGAACCAGCCACCCGGCCGAAATTCCGGAACGACAAACTCCTCATCGACAGCGGGATTTAATGTAACCGTGACAATCATCAAGCTCCCCCCTATGAGATAAAAGGAAAGGTGGGATACCCCACCTTCCCTCAATTAAGTTTTATTTTACTATTTAAGAAACTCAGAAAGCTCTGATGCAGAAGATATAGTCTTCTTAGAAACAATTTCACCTTTTTTAAGCTCTACAACGACAGGCATCTCACCCAATTTAAGCTTTTCAACCATGCGAGCGTTACGATAACCATCAATAATGGCAACCTTCTGCCCCGTCTCTTTGCTCATTTCTTCAACAGCGTTAGAAAGCTGAACCTGAGATTCAACGATGCTGGAATAGAAGAAAGCCACAACTCGCTCTGGATCTAAGAGTGTAGAACGAAGATGTACCTGCTCGTTAATATAGGCAGATGCAGACATTGCTGCAACAGCACCATCACCAGCAGCAGTTACAACCTGACGAAGATGTTTGTCGCGTACGTCTCCTGCGGCAAAAATGCCTTCCACGGATGTTTCCATATCCTCATTAGTGACGATCCATCCGCCTTTTTTAGCATCTACAAGGCCACGGATACATTCATCATGTGGAGCCTGTCCAACAAAAATGAACACACCTGCTACAGGAAGGTTGGAAATTTCGCCCGTTTTTACATTTTTCAATACAAGGTTCTCAACCATCCCGTCGCCTTCGATTTTTTCTACTACGCTATTCCAAATAGGAACGATTTTAGGGTTGGAAAGAGTTCTTTCCGTAGCAGCTCTATCAGCTCTGAAAGCATCTCTACGGTGAATGATAGATACTTTAGAAGCAAAGTTGGTAAGATAGCATGCTTCTTCTACGGCTGTGTTTCCACCACCGACAACTGCTATCTCCTGATCTTCAAAAAAGGCTCCGTCACAAACAGCACAATAGCTCACGCCACCACCAATGTGCTCGGCTTCACCTTCACAACCAAGTCTTCTAAAGTAAGCTCCTGTCGCAAGAATAATCGCCTCTGCTTCGATTTCGCCTTTGTCTGTGACGACTATTTTGCTACCATCACGAACCTCGATTTTCTGAACATCTGCATCACGAAATTCAGTATTGAATTTCTCTGCATGCTCTCTAAACATTACTCCTAATTCCTGACCGGAAGCATGTGCTACACCAGGCCAGTTTTCAATTTCGGCAGTAATATTAATCTGACCACCGGCTACTCCTTTTTCAATAAGAAGTACGTCAAGTCCAGCCCTACGACCATAAATAGCCGAGGTTAGACCAGCGGGCCCAGCTCCGATGATCACGAGCTCTCTCTTTTCCATTCCAACATCTCCTCCTCGTTCGTTGTAACTCTATCCAAAAACGGAATAATATATATTTGATCTTAATAGATCACTTGCGTCATTATACACGACACCAAACGCCTATGCGATAAAATCCTTGCAAATCTTTAACCAGCCGTACAAAACGCAACGCTATCGTTTCGTATGCAGCCAAATAACGTGCTTGGTCGTCATCTCCCATTTCCATAACTAAATGTCCACCAGAAGAAAGCCATAGAGGACTTTTTTCCATGAGCTTCTTATAAAAAAACAATCCATCATGCCCTCCATCAAGAGCTATTTGAGGTTCATATAAAGCAACTTCGTCCATAAGCCCCTTAATTGCAGATGTAGGAATATACGGAGGATTGCTAATTACAAGTCCTAAGCTCTTTTCTGGCACAGGAACATCCTCTATATCACGGGAATGCCACAAAAGACAACGTTGCAATAAACCATATTTTTTTAAATTCTTCCACGCCCATTTTAAGGCTTTAGGAGAGGCATCTACAGCAATACCATTCGCCAAAGGCCTTTCTAATAGAAGAGTGGATGCAATACAACCACTGCCAGTTCCCCAATCCAGAAAGGTACCTCCACTAAAATATCGAAGAGCTTCTTCCACTAGAAGCTCTGTCTCTGGACGAGGGACAAGACAACCTTGACCAACGGAAAAATCCCTTCCCCAAAAGCTCTCGTACCCTATTATATACTGCAAAGGTTCTCTTTTTATACGTCTTTCCACCATTTTTTCCAGACAGAATATTTCTTCTTCAGAGAGAGATGTCCTCCAAAGATTAAGCCAAAGCTGAGAACGAGCTATGCCTTTCAGAGAACATAACAACCATTCGGCTTCGTTTTCTGCTCCTTCTATGCCTGCATCTCTTAAGCGCGTTGCCACATTCTGTCTAGTCTGGTAAAGCAATTCTTGATTATGTATTGTCTATACCCTCTCTAATTTTTGTAATCTTTCAGTCTGGTCTGCCATTGTTATGGCATCGATCATCTCGTATAAATCACCATCAAGATATTGATCAAGTTTGTAAAGGGTTACCCCTATCCGATGATCTGTAATTCTGTTTTGCGGGTAATTATATGTCCTAATGCGTTCTGAGCGGTCACCAGAGCCAATTTGCCCTCGGCGTTCTTCCGCCAGTTCTTCTGCTTTCTTTCCACTCTCAAGATCATAGAGCTTCGCTCGAAGATACATCATGGCTTTAGCTCTATTCTTTATCTGCGATCTCTCATCTTGGCATGTTACAACAATACCTGTGGGAAGGTGTGTAATTCGAACAGCAGAATCTGTCATATTAACATGCTGCCCCCCGGCTCCGCTTGAACGATATGTATCTATTTTCAAGTCTTCAGAGCGAATCTCCACATCAACAGCTTCTACCTCTGGCAAAACTGCCACTGTCGCTGTTGAAGTATGGATACGACCACCAGCTTCTGTTACGGGAACTCGCTGAACACGATGGACTCCACTTTCAAATTTCAATTTACTGAAAGCACCATTCCCATCGATTTTAAAGACAATTTCTTTCAAACCGCCAATCCCCGTTTCGTTTGATTGAATGACTTCTATTTTCCATCCCTCTCGTTCACAAAAACGACTGTACATACGATACAGGTCAGCACCAAAGAGAGCAGCTTCTTCTCCTCCCGCTCCGCCACGTATCTCCATAATGACACTTTTTTCATCATTCGGATCAACAGGCAATAACAGAACATGAAGTTCTTTACGAATCTCCTCCAAGAGAGGCTCTTTCTCTTTAACCTCTTCTCGTGCAAGTTCCTGCATCTCTTCATCCCCAGAATGGAAAAGGGATTTTGCTTCATCAATATCGTTCTTTATTTTTTTATATTCTCTATATTTTGCTACTGTAGCCTCTATTCGTGAGTGCCTTTTTGCAAGTTTCTGCATTTCCTTAGGATTACTGGCAATAGCCAAGTCAGACATTTTCTTTTCTAAATCGACAAACGACTGTTCTATTTCGTCAAGTTTACTCTCTAGATTCATTCAATTCTTCACCTCCGGAATAATCAGACAAAGGCCTACCTAACGCTTCTTCAAGAGCAGCTATTGCAACTTCTATCTGCTCTACACTAGGTTCTCTTGTCGTTAGATATTGAAAAGATAAAGCAGGCCAAAGTATAATTGTTCCCAACTTTTTTATAGACGATGCTGCCCGTATGACTTCATACGATAACCCTATAACCAATGGGAGCAGCAATACTCTCATCATTATTTTCCACAATAAACCACCGTGCCCTGCAACAGAAAAAACTATAATGCTCACTATGACAACAATCAAGAGGAAAGATGTACCACAACGAGGATGGATTCGAGAGTAGGTTAAAACCTGCTCTGGGGTCATGTCTGCTCCAGCTTCAAAAGCATTAATAGTCTTATGCTCTGCTCCATGATACCGAAAAACTTGCCTTATGTCTTTCCACAAGCCAATTCCTGCAACGTAGACAACAAAGAAAGCTCCTCGCAGCAATCCCTCTAATATATTCTTAGAAAAAGCAGAAAGATTCCAAAAATCCCCTCCCTGTTGTGCAAGCCAAACAGGGAGAGCCACAAAAACGCCTACGACAGCAATAAGAGCGACGGCTACAGACCCAGCAAACTCTAATGGCGTAATTGCTTCTTCCTCGCCCAAGGCCAATTGGGCAGAACGATTCAAAGCCCGTATTCCAATTTTCAACATTTCAAACATGGTGATAAGACCGCGGATTATCGGACATTTCCACCAAAAGGAGGCAGATCGTAAGACAGCATCCCAATGTTCCTTGTATATTTCGCCATCCTGTTGGCGTACGGCAAGCCCCCATCTTTGAGGACCACGCATTAAAACACCCTCTATAACGGCTTGTCCTCCCACAGGCATACGTTTATTTTCAGAACTCAAAATTACTCCTCCTTGAGAAGTTCCTCCATGGAGTGAAAGGGATGTCCGCAAGGACGGGCTTCGTTACATTTACCATTCACAACACAGGAAGGACCTGCAAGATTAAAAATAACAGGGGCTACTTTTTGAACTTCCCGGAGCATTCCACGAGCAACATCCTGTATTTCCCATTGGGCCCGTCGACAAAGCCTTAAAGCAAAGAAATGATGAAGTTCTCTCGCGTTCATAGTCATTACAAGACTCGTTGTCCATCCATGAGGCAAAATATATCGAGCGTCTTCCTTGGGAATTCCCCGTTTAACGAGATCAAGGTAGGTACAGTGGGAGGCCCTTACCTGATCAAGAAACATTTGTTCAGCCTCTTTGTCAGCAGCTATCGTTGGCGGCACAACTACATCTGGTTGTGTCATGGATACATAACGTTGGCTTCTCTGACTATAACTCGCAATTCGATGACGCACGAGCTGATGACTAGTAACCCTGCTCATTCCATCAAGAGAAAATGTGAAAGACGCATGTTCAAAAGGAGAGTTATGTCCACTTTTTCGCAGGTGTAAAAGTAACGATTCTACAGAAGAGGAATCTTGCTCTTTCATTATCGATCCCGCTGGAATATCACTATAACAAAGACGGGCTGCAGCAGCCACAATTCTGTCAGGATCTGGAGTATACCCCAACAACGTTACATGACATTTCACGAACGCATCAGCTCCTATCCATAACTAAAGAACATGTAAAAAAGGGGAGCCTCGCTCCCCTTCTTACTCTTCGCCTTCTGTGTCGCGCTGTCCGTAATTGATTCCTTCGTACTTTTTACGGAATTTCTCAAGGCGACCAGCTTCACTTGCCACCCTACTTCCCTTCTTACCTGTGTAAAAAGGGTGGCACTCAGAACAAACACCCACGCGGATTTCAGAAGAAGTAGAACGGGTAGTAAACGTATTGCCACACGCACACGTTACAACACATTCTTTATAATCGGGATGTATCCCTTTTTTCATCTATGTTGCACCTCCAAAAGACATTTCTTTACTGAACAAATATGCACTTTACCATATGAAATAAAGACATGCAAGCAAATATTTAGATATGCATAACGCCAAGACCGCACCTCTCGTGATGCGCCACTGCATGATAAGCAGTATCCCCCATAACTGCAACGGCAATCCAACGTTCATTGCGAACTATTGCTATTTTAGCACCTACACTTGCTTCAAGCATCCCTACAGTCAAAAAACCTTCAAGAGCCTCTACTGCAGCATGCATTAGAGCATGCATTTCATTTCTTGTTTTATCAACTACACCAGCATTCAAAGACGCACCGACAAGAGCACGGGTTACCTTTTGAGGAAGATCTCCGGCAAGCCCCCCGACTTCTGTTGCTACAGATCTCCAACCATATTGTGCTAACTCGCGTTTAAGTGCATTTTCTGCATCTGATGTAGTTGTAGACGCCAAAAGCAAGGCTGCACGACCCACTTGATTCTCGTCATTCAAATGAACCTGAATGGTGAGCTCAAGATCAATACCTCCGCGTAAAGTTTCAATGTCATCATCCACTTTTTCTTCTTCCTCCGCGACCCCCTCCGCCATAAGAAGTTCCTCCTGGTTGTTAAATATTTTTTTCCACAGCATCTTAGGACATCTCCCCTCTCAGATACTCATTTTACTATAGCATATTTAATGAAAAACCAGACTTCTGTTTAAGTCGTCTTAATAATTCTCGAAAAAATCTTGAAAAACCTTACTATTCTTGATACTCTTCCAAAAGAGCTTTATACTAATATGAAATATAATCTGGAAAGGGGGTGCCCCGTAAGAATTTTTCCTTATTTCTAAAGAGAATATCGTTTCAAAAAGGAGCCAAAAAACTTTTTGAGGGGGAATGGGAAATATGATGAAGAAAACAATGGTTTTCGCAACTGTGTTGTGTCTTTTGTTCGCTGTCTTTGCCGGAGCCGCCTCTGCAAAGACATTCGTTTCTATCGCTACTGGTGGTACTGGTGGTACCTACTATCCTCTAGGCGGCGGTATTGCTGACATTTTGACTCGGCATCTTGAAGATGTACAGGTAACATCAGAAACGGGAAATGCCTCTGTCGCAAATATCAACCTTCTCGGAACCCACCAGATTGAAATGGTTTTCGCGCAAAACGATATCACTTATTGGGCCGCAAAAGGAATGGGCCCTTTCAAAAAAGGCGCCTATGACAACATTCGAGTAATGGCTTCTCTTTACCCAGAACACGTCCATTGTATTACCCTTAAAGGGCACGGAGTAAACGACATTATGGATATTAAAGGTAAGAGAGTTTCTGTTGGTGCACCAGGTTCCGGAGTACAGGGCGATGTTTCCGCAATACTTAACGCAGCTAATATTAAGTACAGCGATATGAAAACAGACTTCCTCGACTTCAACAATACGACTCAGCGTTTTAAAGACGGCCAGCTTGATGTCGGTTTTGTCGTAGCGGGATATCCAACTTCTTCCATTATGGATCTCGCAACAATGCATGATGTCGACCTCGTTGAGTTCAATGACGATTTCCTTAATAAACTTGTTACAGAGTACCCATATTTTGTAAAGAGTGTTATTCCCGCAGGGACATATCAGGGAGTAGACCGTGACGTTAAGACCCCTGCCGTAATGGCCCTTCTTGTCTGCGATGCAGATCTTCCAGAAGATCTCGTTTATCGCATGACAAAAGCTCTTTGGGATAACATTGAAGAACTTCGCCCAATCCATGCTAAAGCTCAACTTATTACTCTTGAAACAGCTCTTGATGGTGTCTCTGTACCTCTTCATAACGGTGCAGCACGATTTTATAAAGAAAAGGGAATGACTATCCCTAAGTTCTAAGAAAAGAATAGACAATAAAAAACTGGAGCTTTATGAAAAGCTCCAGTTTTTTTATTTTATATTTCAAGCTTCGAAATAAAGCTGAAGCTCCTTTACCCATAAATCCAGATTATCTTTTTGGGTTCTGCCACTTACCCAATCTTTCCTTCCTCCACCCCTAATCCCAAGAATCTTATTATTTCTCACAAAAGCTGCAACATCAAGAGAAACACTCTCCCCAGCACCAAGGAAAAATTGAGAACCTCCATCTGCAGATGTAATAAAAAGACAAAGGGATGTGTCCATTTCTTTAATTTTACGACTTACCGATGCAGAAGCCACTTCCACTGGAATGTTAGCACCGTGATAAAAGAATAAGGGAAATTCTTTTACAGCTGCCTCTTCCCATGGGAAAGCAACGAACTCACGTAAAGAGTCTATACCTTTTAACAGAGTTTTGTTTTCTTGTTGTAGCCGTTTAAAAACAGATTCTAACTTTTCTATGGGGCATCCTATCTCTCGTAACAGTTTTCTAATTGCATAACTCTCTTCTTTTAATTTCTGATTTCTATGTACAGTAAATCGAAATTCCCATTCAGGATATCTTCCCTTAAATCCCTCAACATGAACTCCACCTATTTCCGAAGTTCGGTATACGTGGGTTCCTGAACAGGCAATGATATCAAAATCTGGAATACTGACGATTCTAACAGCGTCATTTTCTCCTATTCGATCCCAATTCGCCTTTAACCCCTTAATTTCACGCGCTTCTTCATAGGACTTTACGCAAACAGACACGGGAAGGTCAGCCTCTATAACCTTATTCCCTTCTTCTTCTGCATGAAAAAGAATCTCCCATGTTAATTCGTTCGGATAATGTAGATATACAGTTGTCGAATCTGTTTCTACGGCCACTTTATAAATATGAAGACCAGGATGAGAGTTCTCCAATATTTTTGAAAGGACGTGCTCTCCCGAATGCATTCTAGATAAAAGCCACTGTCGCTCTAAGTTGACTTCTGCCTCGACAACTAACTCTTCAACGAGTTCCCCCTTATTAACTTTTATATAGAGGAAATTTTTGCCATTCTCTGTTTGGCAATCTGTAACATCCGCATAAAAATCAGCTGACTTGAGGATCCCCGTATCTCCAGGTTGCCCTCCTCCTGCCGGGTGAAACGGATTAGGATCTGTTACAATAACGGCTTTTTTCCCTGAAATTTTAACTATTTCCTTAATAACTATTTTATTTTCCACAAAAACTCACCTCCTATACAAAAGTCCGAAAAGAGTGAATCCTGCTGAAAAGATAAGACCAACAAAAAGAGGCTGAACAGATGGAATAATGGCAGGTGCAAGAAGAACAGCGGCAAGACCAGCAACAGCTGCTCCTAGAGCCCAAAAAGGAGAAAGCCTGGATGGAAATAGTAGAGCAACAATAAGGGGGAAAAATGTTCCCGCGCCTCTTAAACTCATACTCAAATAGCTCCACTGCAAAATCATATCTCCACTGAAAAGAACCCCTATATACGCAGCACTCACAACTATAACAAGAACAGCTACTCTGCTTGCCAGGAGCGTTCTTCTCTCGTCCATTTTAGTAGAAAAAAACGGTAAAAATTTAAACAAATCTTGCACAATATTGGTAGCAATTCCAAAGGATAATCCAGCTGCTGCGCCTATAACTGTAATAAGAATTCCTGCCCAAAAAAATCCCCCAACCAAAGGGGGAAAATATAATCGGATGAACATCGGAAGAGCTTGCGAAGGAGATATAGCTATTCCCGTAGTTCGCATAAATAATCCCACATAAACTCCCATTAATCCGAGAGGTGGAATAAGAATTCCCGCCAATAAAGCACCTTTCCGAGCCGTAGCTGGACTAGATGCTGCAAAAATACCTTGTATATATATTTGAGTGCAAAAAACTCCTACAATCATAGAAAAAAAGGCCCCAAACCCTTTTGCTACACCTGTTCCGAATAGATCAAAAAAAGGCGTCACAGAAAGAGTATGGTATAAAGCCAGTGGAGTCATGCCCTTTCCAAGTCCAAGTAGCACAGAAGCTCCTAATGCCAGAAAAAGCATCGCTATTTTGGCTTTCCCGATAACACTATAACTTTTTAAACCTCCGAGATATAAAAAACCAAGGACAAGACATGCGATACCCATCGAAGCCTGAATGGAGGAAAGGGGGAAAATTGTCTGAAGTAATGCAACGCCAGAAAGAAATTGTGCAACTACCGATATATATGTTCCCAGAGAAGAAGCGATCATGGAAACCATACTCACACCGCTGCCATAATTTCTCTTTAAAAACTCTGGAATTGTCACCACTCCCGAATTTCGTAAAGTAGCTGCAAAACCAATACCTAAGATTAGGCAACCAATGCCTCCTCCAAGGGTAAACCACCAAGCCGATAACCCATATTGATATGCCATCTGAGCTGTACCTACGGTTGATGCCCCTCCAACAAGGGCACCCATAATAACTCCCGTGACACCTGTTATACCGGCTTTACGTCCAGCAACAGCATAATCACTGGTGCCTTTTATTTTACGAGCAACAAATGTGCCAAGAGCTAAAAAAAGAACAAGTACGGAAAGTGCGGAGAAGGCAAAAAGTTTCATATTAATCAAGTCCTTTGCTAAAGATAATTTACACAAAAAATGCCGGGCTGCTTATTCACGCAACCCGGCTTATATTTTCTAAATGGCGTGCCTGCGGGGATTCGAACCCCAGACCTTTGGCTCCGGAGGCCAACGCTCTATCCGCTGAGCTACAGGCACTTCTCAAACGTCGAAAATATTACCACGTACCGGGGTTTACTGCAACTAGAAACTAGTTGCGATGTGGGTTAACGCCCTCCTGTCTTGGACGTTTCAACACGGACTATTCTATTATAAAGAATAAATAAAAACTACTCAAAATATCCCCTAGGAAAACAGTACATCCTCTTATAGAGGATGTTAAGCTCTTAGAGAAAATTGGATCATGTAATTATATCCTAGATCTTTATAACTAATCTTTTTGAAACCAAAGGGCGCTACTAGTGTTTCTATTTCTTCTGAAGATTTACGCATAACTACAGGCGGCCCCCAAAGGGTGTTTTCCTTTTTACATTCAATAATAGCTAAATGACCATTCTGTTTCAAAACACGGGAAATTTCATTAAAGATATTTTCTCCGACTGATTCCAAGTTCAACGAATGGAGGACAGTGGCAATAAAAACTACATCTATACTATCATCAGAAATTGGTAAAGAACGGCAAATGTCAGAAACTATAGCCGAAATATTCGTTATTTTTTGAATGGAAGCTTCTCTTACTAGATCTTTAATCAACCTTTCTTGAATATCGAGTGCATATACAGTGCCTGACAATCCAACTTTATTAGCCGCCCAAAGGGTGTAATCACCAGTTCCACAACCTAAATCAAGAAAAGAATCTCCCTCTTTTAAGTCAAGTTCTTCAAAAATAAGATGCGGGTCATGCATAAAAAAACTACTAGGTTTCCTTTCATAATGTTCACTCCTATGCTTTTTCTCTTTCTCCACTATAAACGCCCCTTTCTATTTAAAAGTCTATTGAGTTTATTTCTATTTACGTTTTTACAAAATTGTACTAAAGTGTTTTTTATGTTTCATTATCTGCAGATACTTTTCTGGAGTGAATATTTTCTATGAATAAACTTCTACCATTACTTCAAAAATGCGCTTTATTTAAGAATAAGAAAAAAAGTGAAATAGAGTTATTCCTGTCAAAGGTCAACCACAAAATTGACTCCTTTGAGAAGGGGGAGACTATTATTTCTCCTATACAATTTTCAGATAAGTTAGGAATTGTTTTACTGGGAACGGTAGATGTTCAAAAAATTTTCCCCAATGGGAAAATGATTGTTATTCAAAAAAAAAGAAGTTCCGATTTAATTGGAGAGCACGCTATCTTTTCAAAATTAGAACTCTATCCGCACACTGTTATTGCAAGTTCTCTGTGTAAAGTTCTCTTTTTACCTAAATGTGAACTTTCAGTCTGTTTCTCTTCTGACAAAATTCTTATGTTGAATTTTCTAGAAATATTATCTAATTCCAATTTAATTTTAGAACATAAAATTGGTACCCTTTCTCTTATTTCCATTCAAAAAAAAATCGCAGAATTTTTAATACATTACAAGAAACATCTTTGTAAGAATGCTCACTCCGACATAGTCATCCTTCCTTTTTCCCAAAAAGACTGGGCAGAATATATGAATGTTTCTAGGACATCTCTTTCGAGAGAATTAAAAAATATGGAAATGGAAGGCATTTTATCTTTCGAGAAGCGTATTATTATAGTAAAGAATTGGGGGCAGTTAGAGAAAATTTTATCGTTGTAAACGAGTGCAATTCATAAATCTATACTTAAATTTAAATCAAAAATCATTCTGTAAAGAAGAATCAAAAAGGAAGCCCCAATCTCACACCCAAGGGCTCCTTTCTTTTTCTACTTTTTAAAAGTTACAATCGTAACTCCATAACCACCTTCGCCAGGGCCACCAAGGCGGTAACTTTCTACATAGCTTAAATTGTCACAAAGCTGATGGACCTCTCTACGAAGAATACCCTCTCCACGCCCATGTATAATTTCAACACTCTGATAACCTGCACGCATAGCTCTATCAAGATATCTTTCGACCAAAGGCATTGCTTCATCTATTGTCATTCCTCTAATCATCATCGATAAAGGAACATTTTCTGGCCTTTTTGATGAAATTATGGGAGTATCAGGTACAGCGTCACGAACCTTTTTAGAAGAGAGAGAGAGGGAGGCAAGTGGAACATCCATTCGAAGAGCTCCTGCCTGTACTTCAGCCTTATTCCCTTTTATAGATAAAACTATACCTGTTATAGATGTTCCTTGAATAGAAACTGTATCTCCTACACTTAAATTTCGTTTTGCTGTTGTAGCTTTCCCCATAGAACGTTTCTCTTCTTTCTCTTCAAGTTCTTTTCTTTTTTCACGTAATTTTTCTCTTTTATGATGTAAATCTCGTTGAACCACTGATCGTGACAAATCATCAAGTTCTCGAAGCATTTTTCGAGATTCTTCTTCTGCAGAAGAAAGTATAGAAGCAGCTTTCTGTTCTGCACTCGTCAAGGTTTTCTCTACCCGTTCTTCTAATTTTCTTTCTCTTTCAGAGTAGTCCTTTTTGAAGGCCTCTATTTCTTGGCGTTGCATCTCCAAGTTCTTTCGTTCAAGATCAAGCTGGGCGTTTCTTTCCTGAAGATCCGCAATAACCTCTTCTACCGAAACTTCCTGCTCTTCTAACGTCCTTCTAGCCTTTCTCAAAATCTCATCAGGCATTCCATAACGCTCTGCTATAAAAAGGGCATTGCTCCGCCCAGGAATCCCCATGAGAAGGCGATATGTTGGAGCAAGAGTCTCTGCATCAAACTCCATACTTGCTGTTTCTACATTTGGGGTTGTTAGTGCATAGCTTTTAATAGGATTATGATGCGTAGTAGCCAAAGTGATACATTTCTTCTCTCGTAAACTATCCAGTAACGCTACTCCTAATGCGGCACCTTCCTGTGGATCTGTGCCAGCTCCTAGCTCATCGAGAAGAACGAGAGAGGATGATGTCGCTTCTGAAAGAATATGAATAATATTTTTTAAATGAGCGCTGAATGTTGATAAATTTTGCTCAATACTCTGTTCATCACCAATATCAGCAAAAACGTTATCTAATACCCCAACAACAGATCCTTCATGGGCCGGAACTGGAAATCCGCACCAAGCAAGAATCACACCTACACCGACAGTTTTAAGGGCAACTGTTTTGCCCCCAGTGTTAGGCCCCGTTATTACAAGAACTCTAAAACTTTGCCCACAATTTAATGTCAACGGAACACCTTTTTCACCAAGAAGAGGGTGTACTAAATCGCAAAAGGCGAAAAGAGGCTTGCCACTTATTTCAGGCAAAACCCACTTTTGTTGATCCACAATATCTTTTAAGGCGTAAAACAAGTCAATTTGGCCAATAACCCACTCAACATCTGATATGGCTCTTTCGCGCGTTAGTATTTTTTGTGTTATTTCAGAAAGAATTCTTCGCTTTTCTTCTTCTTCATCTTGGAGTAAGAGCAACAGTCTACTGTTGAGTTCAGCAAGACTTCGTGGCTCCATATAAACTGAATTACCAGAACCAGATCTATCGACAACTGTCCCTGGAAATCGGGACGCAGAGTCTTGTCGTACAAGTACTGTAAATCTATTCTGACGATAGGAAAGTAACCGTTCCTGCAACATTGAACTAAGTCTTGCATTTGAAAAAAGACCCTGCGCTCTCAATCGAATTGATTGGCGCACAGCATCTTCGCTCTTTCTAATTCGAAATAAAATGGGAGAGGCAGAATCATATAAATTGCCGTCTTCGTCGAGAACAGAAAGGAACTCTATTTCTTCAGAAAAATCCCTTATTTTTTTTAATAAAAGCAAAAAGGGAGCGTATTCTTCTCTTGCTTTATTCAAGCTATCTTTTATTTTATTACCCAAAATAATAAGGGTTCGCAAAGCGACCAGCTCTCGCCCGGAGAGAAGAGCTGTTTTACGGGCTGACTGAATTTGCACTGCAACACTTACTACATTTTGATTCCAAGGGAAATCTCCATACCTATCAACGTAATCACAATATGCCAGAAATAAGCCCTGTCGGTTACGAAGAGATTCTAATGTATCACATGGACTAACCTCTTCCAATGCCGTTAAGCCTAAATCACTTCGTATACGTTTCGCAAAAAGAGAAAGGACTTTATCAATCTCTAAAAGGTTCCAAACTTCTTTACGTACTCTCATTGATCAAATTGACTCCTTCAACGGTATGGAAAATTGAATTGACATAGGGCCATGCCAATGAGGCCGTTTTCATAGCTATGCTCTCTTGCATCCATTGCGGGGATGGAGATGCAAAAGACGAAAATGCTGATAGCAAAGCATAAAGGAAAAGTACAAGAACAGCCCCCTTCAGAATGCCAGCGGCCCCACCAA
Organism: Aminobacterium sp.; assembly: GCF_034926885.1. Classification (NCBI taxonomy): domain Bacteria; kingdom Thermotogati; phylum Synergistota; class Synergistia; order Synergistales; family Aminobacteriaceae; genus Aminobacterium; species Aminobacterium sp. Next base: position 86,354 of record NZ_JAYFQR010000020.1, on the reverse strand, counting down.
GAACTCTATCTATAAAAGAAAGAGATGTCCAACGCAAAAAAGCTTGAACAATACGACAAACAACAGATGCTATTACTACGACCAGAACAAAAAGAAGGACCATAGAAATGATAAGAATTACAGATGCAGATCCAGACCATCTCGATAAATACCAACTCGTCAAAGTAGGTCCGAAACGCCAAGCTAGATACGCTCCTCCTACAATGCCGCCTAAAGAAAATACTTCTCCCGAGAGACCTCTAAAAAGACCACGCAAAAAAAGGAATGCAAGGACCAAGGCAATTGTTACATCTACTCCTAAAGCAAGTGTCATGAGTCTTCACGTTCTCCCTGATTGTTATACTCTTTCAAAATATGTTCTAACGACTTCCCCGCGTGGTCAAGACAGTACGCTAGATGAAGACTGACCAGGAGCAATAAATGCTCCTGGGCTATCTCCTGACCAACTGTATTCGCAGCTTCTTTCAAAAGAGAAAGAACGCGTTCATACGTTTCCTCATCTAAGGCTGTCTTTAAGTTATATTCCTTTTTCCCAAGCTTGAGCGTTACATCTCTCAATGGGATAGACAAAACAGCCAGCTCCTTTATTAGGAATTACGTCCACTTTCTGCCTCTTCAGGCAGAAGGGCGTTAAGTTTATCGTAAACGTTCTTGATCTGACTGTCCAGTTGTGTCTTATCTTTCTGCAATGTCATCTTTTCGCGCTCTAATCGCTCAACTGTCCGCTGTAATTCTTTGATCTCTCTGATGTGTTCCAAATCTTTCTCGGAGACTTTATTTCGAAGAGATTGGTTATCTCTTTTAAGTTGGTCGTTCTCGTTCTTCAACCGTGTCAACAATTCGGCCAACCTATTTGCCAACTGCTCAATAGAATTAAGAGTCACCATAGCATCGCCTCCATCTCAGTATTTACCAGAATTTAGCGAAGGACATATCCTTTCGCAGCCATTTCTTCCCGTACTTTATTGTGGACTGTATCAACCTCTTCATCACTAAGTGTTCGATGAGCATCCCTATATGTAAGTGAAAACGCAAGACTACGGGATCCCTCGGGAACACCCTTTCCGGTGTAAACATCAAAAAGGCGAATATTCCATAGCAAAGAACCCGCTGCGCTGCGTAGTTCTTCCTCAACAATCTCTGCATTTTTGTTAATAGCAACTAACAAAGAAATATCTCTATTTACACCTGGATACGGCGAATTCTCCTTGAACGAAGGCATATTTTCTTTGATGAGAGGTTCCAGAGATAACTCAAAAGCGAACAAAGGAGCCCCCATATCAAGTTCTTTTTCAAGAGAGGGTTTAAGGCGTACAAAATACCCTATTTTTTTATCTTCCATGTATATATCCGCGCTCTGGCCAGAATGAGCAAAAGGTTCTGTGCTAGTCATAAAGGTACAGTGCGCTCCTCTACTCTGGAGAATTGCTTCTAAATCGCTTTTTACAGACATAAAATCTTCAATGAGACTTTCTTTGTATATATTTCGAGTATCGCGACCTGGATAGACAAGACCTGCCATTTTTTCAATCTCGCGCACTCCACTTTCAGACTCTGAATCTCGTATAAATACTCTTCCCAACTCAAAGATACGAATAGCATCTCTCCATCCTGAACGTAAAGAAGACGCAAGAGCATTCAACAAACCAGGCAACATCAATGTTCGCATTGCCGAAAGGTCTACGCTCAAGGGGTTTGAAAGTACAAAAGGATGAGCCCGCTCATCGTCTTCAGAGAGCCGTAAAAGATTGACAAAGGAAGGAGGAAGGAAAGAGTAAGTTATAACCTCAACATACCCTCTTGCTAAAGCAAGCTGGCGTAGGTCAGCCTGTAGTTCAGTCCATTCTCCAACAGTTCCGGCGTGGCTCATTTTTTGAGGAAGGCGACTCGGCATGTCATTATATCCCCGTATTCGCGCAACTTCTTCCACAATGTCTTCTTCAATATCGATATCTGGTCTATAGGAAGGGATCTTAAACCATCGGGTTGAAGATTCTTTCTTTTGTGTTAATTCATATATTCCAAGACGTCCCAAGATGTTTGAAGCTTCGTCCAGATCATCCCATAACAATATTCTTTGAAGCTTTTCCTTTGTCAAACGCACTTCTTTTTGGGCAAGAGTTCCAGATGTTGCCTCTAAAACATTCCAATCTACTGTTGCAACTCCCCATTCTTGCAGTAAACCAAGAACAAAAGCCATTGCAGGATAGACTAATTCAGGATCTACTCCCCGTGCGTATCTAAAAGAAGCTTCACTGTTTAAACCTAAACGACGCGATGTTCTGCTAACACGAACAGCATCAAAATTAGCACTCTCTATAACAACATTCTTTGTGGTCTCGCATATTTCGGTATTTTCTCCACCCATTACACCAGCCAGTGCGATAGGAGTCCCCTTACTTGTAATAAGTATATCCAAAGGATCAAGAAGCCTTTCCTTGCTGTCAAGCGTCACCATTTTTTCCCCTTGTTTTGCGGAACGAACAGTAATTTCACGATCAGGTAGTCTATCAAGGTCAAAGGCATGGAGAGGCTGCCCCATCAAAAGCATGGTCAAGTTAGTTGCATCAACTATATTTGAAATCGGACGCATCCCCATAAGAGACAATAAAATACGCACAGGCAAAGGCGAAGGCTGAATTTTTACATCAGTTGCAAGCCCTAATAAATAACGCTGGCACCCTTCATCTTCCAAAGAAATATTTCTGAAATCTACGGGCCAAACATTTCCTTCTTCTGGGCGATTCTTTAAATTTTTTCTGCCGACAGCATCTGGGAAAAGAGCATATATCTCGCGAGCTATACCAAGTGCACTCAACAAATCGCCTCTGTTCGGCGTAATAGAAATGTCAAGAACAGCATCATCTAAACGTAAGTATTTCTTTACATCCTGCCCAACAGGAGCATCTGCAGGAAGACGTAAAATTCCATACTCATCAGCGATGTCAGGAAGACCTATTTCATCAGCAGAAAGCATCATCCCTTCGCTCATAATTCCTTCAAAATCCTTTTTACCAAGGACTGTTCCATCAAAAAGAATTGCTTCAGGTGGAGCATAGGGGACAATATCTCCCGCTTTCAAATTGGTTGCAGCTGTAACGCATATAGCCTTCTCTTTGCCATAATTAAGAGATGCAACCCAAAGAGAATCTTTATGAGGATGCTGTTCTAGTGAATCGATTCGCGCGACATAAACACCAGACAACTTTTCACATGGACGCGTTATTCCCTCTACTTCACACCCTGTAAGAGTCAGCTTTTCTGCTACTTCTTCAAGAGATGCCGGAATAGAGACGAGACTATTTAACCAATTCCACGACATTAACATGATTTGCCACTCCCCGAAAGAAGATAGGGAACATTCCCTTCAAAAAGAACACGAAGGTCAGTCAGCTTATATTTCAATAGAGCAAGTCGATCTAACCCCATTCCCCACGCAAAACCATTGTAAACATGGGGATCTATGCCTCCAGCCTTCAGTACGTTGGGATGAATCATCCCCAACCCGCCTATTTCTAACCAGCCAGTCCCTTTACATATACGACAATGGGGATTTTTGCCTGAACACTCAACACATTCGACATCAAGCTCCAAAGAAGGTTCAGTAAAGGGGAAATAACTCGCACGATAACGTGTTTTCAAAGGACGGCCAAAGATACTATTAACTAATACTTCAAGGCATCCCTTCAAATCAGCGACAGCAATATCCTTGTCAACCAACAAGCCCTCCAATTGATGGAACATGGGGGAATGAGTAGGATCACTGTCACGTCTATAGACCTTTCCTGGGCATACAATTCTCAATGGTGCTCCATATTTGAGCATAGAGCGAACCTGAACTGGAGATGTATGCGTTCTAAGCAAATGTTTTTCGTCAAAATAGAACGTATCCTGCATATCTCGTGCTGGGTGGAAAGACGGAATATTAAGAGCTTCAAAATTATGGAAATCGTCTTCTATTTCAGGACCTAAAGCAACAGAAAACCCTAAGCCTGTTAAAATTTTTATAACATCCATCGTAACCTGAGTTACAGGATGAAAGGCTCCCCAATTTCTGCCACGAGACGGAAGAGTAACGTCGATCATTTCTTTCTGCTCTTCAGCTATCCACTCTTGCTCTTCAAAAAATCTTTTACGGGACAAAAGCTGATTTTCTATATCATCCCGCAGCTGGTTAACCAACTGCCCTATTTCAGGCCTTTTCTCAGAAGGGAGTGAACCCAACATCTTCAGAAGAGACGTTACTTTACCTTTTTTGCCAAGGAACTGTACTTTCAGTTCCTGTATTTCGTCTACAGAACAAATGTTATCAAGCTTAGCTAAAAATTCTGTACGACAACTTTCTATGTTATTGTGAACTTCACTCACGCTCCATTACCCTCCCTTTCGCGCTCTTCATCTATAGCTTCTAAAAGAGTGTCTAAATCGTTCTTTTTACCAGCAATAAGAAGGCGATCATCTTTATTGATAACTGTATCTGCCGATGGTAAAAATCTTGAACCTTTTCTATCGAAAAGCAAGACCATAGCATTATATTTTTTTCGAAAATCAAGTTCTACAAGGGTTTTCCCTACCATCTCTGATAAAGGCGAAATTTCACCTACGAGATAATCTCCCCCAGGGAGCTGCGAAAAACTTGAAAGCCATGGATGAACAAATTGCTCTGCAACTCTCTGCCCCATGTCTCTTTCAGGGAAGATAACCCGATGTGCACCAACGCGAGATAAAACCCTTGCATGAAGGGCCGTTTGTGCCCTCGCGACGACTAAAGGGATGTTAAACCCCTTTATTATAGTCGTTGCTAAGATACTTGCTTCAATATTTTCACCAATAGTAACAACTGCTATGTCTGCCTCTTTCGCTCCGACTTTTATAAGAGCATCTTCATCTGTGGCATCAAGCTGGGCTGCCAAGTCTATAATTTCAGCTACCTCTTCAACTTTTGTAGCATCTGCATCAACGCCTACAACATACTGATTCATCGCTGCTAGTTTTTCGCATAATGAAAGTCCGAAACGTCCTAAACCAACTATAAGAATCATCTTTCGTTTCTCAGCCATTTAAAAAGCCCCCTAGCCTACGGGAATATTCGTCGTAGCATAATTCACATTATCCCGTGTTTCACGACTAATCATTCCATACATGAATGTTAAAATACCAACACGCCCCCAAAACATCAACAAAATCATGATAATCTTACCTGCCGATGAAAGAGACGAAGTAATGCCCAAAGACAGCCCCACCGTACCCATTGCCGAAAAAGCCTCAAAAATTAAGGCTCGAAAAGGAAGCTCTTCTGTGAAAGATAATAACACTATACAAAAAAGAACAGTACTTACATAAAGAAGCGTCATAGAAAGTGCACGACGCACATTATCAAAAGGAATATTTCTATTAGCAAAGACGATACGCCCCCTCCCCTTCATTTCAGAAAACGTAGAGAGAATCAACAGGGCAAAAGTTGTCGTTTTAATTCCACCACCTGTAGAACCAGGAGAAGCACCAATAATCATAAGCAAACATGTAATAAAGATGCCTAACGCTGAAAACCGAGACGTCTGTATTGTATCGAAACCAGCTGTACGGGGCGTCACACTCTGGAAAAGGGCGTTCCATACCTTCAAAACAGGCGGAAGGTCTTTAAAGGCTCCATTCCAATCTGAAATAAGGAAAAGAAGTAAACCTCCCCCAATGAGACTGGCCGTTACCTTTATTACAAGTTTACAATGAGGAGAAAGAGTATCTCGTCGAAGTACGTATCGGCCAATACCGGAAAGGACCAAGAAACCGGCTCCACCAGAAACGATAAGAGCCATAATAGTTGCAGGAACCCAAAAAGTAGAAGCATACCCCTCTAAACTTGTAGAAAAAGGGGAAAAACCAGCATTACAAAAAGCACTTATACTATGAAATAAAGCCAAATACAACGCTTTTAAGGGGGGAAAGTCTCGAACAAAGGCAATAAACAAAGGCACCATCCCTATTCCCTCAATAATAACAGTCATTTTAAGAATACGCATAAGAAGACGAACAGCTCCCGCAGGAGTATCGAGCCCCAGTCCTCCTGCGAAAAGAAGACGTTGACGTATTCCTATTTTTTGACGCAACAGCAGCAACAGCGTAGTTGTCGCCGTCATAACACCAAGCCCACCCAGCTGGATAAGAGCCAGAACTACCCCTTGGGACATCAAGCACAAATCTTTACCTGTATCAACAACAGAAAGTCCCGTTACGCAGAGCGCTGAAGTGGCAGTAAAGAAAGAATCGACCCATGAAAGAGGTTGACCTGCCGCAAAATTAAATGACCATATAAGGAAGGTTCCTACCACTATAAGCGATAGGAACCCCCCTACGATGGTCCTCTCTACTTTGAGAGAACTATATGTTTTCAAAATTATTGTCCTAACGCATTACGGGCTTTTTCAACCAACTTGACAAAGGCCGGCATATCGTTAATGGCCAGTTCAGAAAGCATTTTTCTATTAATGCTTATTCCAGATTTCTTAAGCCCATCAATCAATGCACTGTAACTCATTCCCTGAGCCCGTGCTGCTGCATTTATACGGGTAATCCACAAACGCCGGAAATCTCTTTTCTTTAACTTGCGGTCATCGTAAGCACGGGAAAGAGATTTAAGAAAAGCCTCTCTAGCTCTTCTGTAAACATTCTTTTTTCTACCCCAATAACCTTTGGTAATAGAAAAAAGTTTCTTTCTTTTTTTATTACTAATGCTACCACCCTTAACACGAGGCATAGCATGTCACCTCTTTCAATATTAATTTTCTCAAGCTTATGAAGAAAACTTCACCCTAAGCATAGGGAAGTAGCTTTTTCAAATCTTCAGATCTAGCTTTTGATACACATCCAGACTTTTTAAGACGACGAAGACGACTCTGACTTTTTCCTGTCAAAAGATGTCCCCTTCCATTTTTTCTGTAACTAAACTTCCCTGTACCTGTGGAAGAGAACCTTTTTTTGGCTCCAGAATGAGATTTCAATTTAGGCATTGCAATACCCTCCCTTCCTGCAAATATATTCATACTTCAACAAAAGGGATGTGCAGTAAGAATGCTACTTTGACTGTTCAACATCCTTTTGATTCTGTTTACCTGTTGTTTTTGTGGGACTAAGAGGTGTGAGCATAATTCGCATATAACGGCCTTCCATGCGAGGTTCTCCCTCACTTTTGCCTACGGCTTCGACATCACGAACAACTCTCCCAATAACTTCTCGTCCTTTATCAAGGAAAGCCATCTCGCGGCCTCTAAAAAACACTGACACCTTTACACGATGTCCAGCCTTCAGGAAATTTATAATTGCCTTTACCTTGAAGTTATAATCATGCTCATCAATTTTAGGACGCATCTTCATTTCTTTTAATGTCTGACCCTTTTGTTTCTTTCGTGCATCCTTTTCTTTCTTTTGCAACTGATAACGATATTTACCGTAATCCATAATACGGCAAACAGGCACTCTTGCCTGAGGAGCTACCTCAACAAGATCAAGAGCTCGCTCTTCAGCTGATTTCAAAGCTTCCTCTATTTTGGTTATACCAACTTTGACTCCGTTTTCGTCAATTAGCAATACTTCACTTACAGTAATTTCCTCATTGACGCGGGGTTCCCCTTCTTCTCTTTTGGCTATAACCCTTCACCTCCATGTTTAAATATAAAAAAGGGCCGATGAATATCACCGGCCCTCATACAGACAAACAAAAACTCTCTTCGAGTTTTTCTACATCAACCAGACAACAACTTTATGCGTCGTCAGGTGAGAGGGCGGTCCTCTACTTGAACTTAGAAACTATATCACAGCTATAAAAATATGGCAATTACTACTTGCATATAAGCGGATTAAACTCTTCTTCCAAAACTTTTACAAAATCATTTATTGACATGGCGCCAAGGTCTCCCTTGCTACGATCTCGAGGAGCAACCTGCTTGCTAGAAGCTTCCTTTTCTCCTAATACAACCATATAAGGAATCTTCTGAATCTGAGCATCCCGAATTTTCTTGCCCAGTTTTTCATCTCGGCAATCAATTTCCACTCTAACTCCGTGGGTGGCCAACTCGGTTTTTACTTCGTTGGCATACTCAAAGAAGTCTTCTGAAATAGGAAGCAAACGGACTTGAATTGGTGCTAGCCAGTATGGGAATGCTCCTGCAAATTGCTCTATAAGAATGCCAAAGAAACGCTCCAAACTTCCTAAAATTGTTCTATGAAGCATAACCGGCCTATGTTCTTTCCCATCTGCACCTACGTATGAAAGGTCAAATTTCTCAGGCATCTGGAAATCCAATTGTATGGTGCCACACTGCCATGTTCGGCCTATGCAATCCTCAAGGTGAAAATCAATTTTAGGTCCGTAAAATGCACCGTCACCAGGATTAACGCGATATTCCATATTGGTTTCTTCCAAGGCTTCTTTCAACGCCCTTTCAGCTATATTCCATTGCTCTTCCGAGCCCATAGAATCTTCAGGACGTGTTGAAAGTTCCATTGTATATTTAAAACCAAAAACATCTCTATAAATATACTGGCAAAGACGCATAATCCCCTTGATTTCATCTTTCACCTGTTCAGGAGTGCAATAAAGATGGGCATCGTCCTGGGTAAAGCACCGGACTCTCATTAAGCCATGAAGTACTCCAGAACGTTCATGTCTATGAACAGTTCCCAACTCAGCCATACGAAGAGGTAAATCTCTATAGCTTCGAATCTGACTCTTATACACAAGTATACCGCCAGGACAATTCATGGGTTTAATGGCAAAAGGCATTTCATCTATCTCTGTAAAGTACATATTATCGCGATAGTGATCCCAATGTCCGGAACGAATCCACAAACTACGGTCAAGAATAAGAGGCGTACGTATTTCACAATAGCCATTTTTCTCGTGCACTTGTCGCCAGAATTCGGTCAGTTTGTTCAATATGACCATCCCTTTAGGATGGAAAAATGGGAAGCCAGGGCCTTCCGGCTGTAGACTAAAAAGATCAAGTTCTTTTCCTATTTTACGGTGATCTCTATTCTTAGCCTCTTCAAGCATCGTTATATATTGCTTGAGCGATTCTTCATCTGCAAAGGCTGTTCCGTAGACACGGGTTAACATAATATTTTTCTCGCTGCCTCTCCAATAGGCTCCCGCTACGGAAAGAAGTTTGAAGTATTTTATCCATGATGTATTAGGGACATGGGGCCCTCGGCAAAGATCTACATAATCTCCCTGTTTATATAAGCTTACAGTAGAGTCTTCAATTTCTTTGATAAGCTCAACTTTATACTTTTCTCCTCGTTCCTCGAAAAAACGTATTGCATCTTCTTTACTTAAAACTTCACGTTCTATAGGGAAAGCTCGTTTAGTTAACCGTTTCATTTCTTTCTCTATTTTGGGCAATACATCTTCAGATATGGGTTCAGGAAGTTCCATATCGTAATAGAAACCATTCTTGATTGCCGGGCCTATGCCAAAATGCGTCTCAGGAAAAATAGACTGGAAAGCTTGAGCCATTAAATGAGCTGTTGAATGGCGTATGATCTCCAAACCTTCCTCACTCGCTCCATCCACTGATTCCAAGAGTCCACTTTCGGCAATATCAGCTGAAAGGTCTACAAGACGTCCATTGATCTTCGCAGCAACCGCGCCTTTGTTCATGTCCCAGCGTTTTAAGATGTCCAGCACTTTACCGTCTTCAACTTCTACTACACTTCCACTGGTACTTTTGAGTTCGAACATACGTACCCCTCCCTCAAAAAAATAATGCCCACACTTCTCCTTCTGGAGACGATGTGGGCTTAATCGCGGTTCCACTCCAGTTCCAGCTATACAACAAGCTGGCCCTCTGTGCGCAATAAGGTGCGCTCCCTGCCATCGGCTCAGGGGTGGTCTTCACTCTACTCTGCTGTAAAAGGTTTTCAGCCAATGACCTTTATTCTCTGTCCAGCAACGATAAAGCTACTCTTCCCTTCATAGCCTTATATTCAACTTCCTGTATTGGCGATTTTATACTACCTATCAGAAAGAATGTCAACTCTTTCTAGTTCACACCAGTACTACCGAAACCACCTTCACCACGCTGTGAATCAGAAAGAGAAGAGCTTTCTTCCCATTTAAGCTGAACAACAGGCGCTATGACCATTTGTGCAATCCGATCTCCTGGCTTTATTTCAAAAGGTTCTTGTCCCAAATTTATAACAATGATTCGTATTTCTCCGCGATAGTCAGAATCTATGGTACCCGGCGTGTTCAGTAACGTTATACCCGAACGGAGAGCAAGGCCGCTACGAGGCCGTATCTGGGCCTCAAAACCTTCAGGCAGTTCTATAGATAAGCCTGTGCCCACACTTCCTCTCTCTCCAGGCTCCAGAATAAGGGATTCCGCAGCACGAAGATCTACTCCTGATGAAGCGGGAGTAGCATATTCAGGCAATGTAACATTACTATTCTTACGTACTACCTTAACGGGAACAGATTTCATCTGCGCCCGCCTCCCTGACGTCTATCTCTATCTCCACCTCTATCGCTTCTTTCATGAGGACCTCTACGCGGTCCTGCAGATGGACGAGGTGCAGTTGCTGCTTTGGCTTCTATGAGAATTTCTCTTTTTTTCTCATCTTCGAGAGCAGATGCAAACCCCTCTTCTATGGCTCGTTCTTCTTGATCATAAATTTTCTTACGAGTCAGATTAGTTCTCCCCATATCGTCTATTTCTTTAACCATAACGAGTACAGAATCACCAACAGAGAAAACATCCTCTACCTTGCCTACCCGATGAGGACTGATTTCACTTACATGTAATAGCCCTTCTTTTCCAGGCAAGCACTCGACAAAGGCACCAAAATTCATAATCCGCGTTACCTTTCCGAGATAAATTTCGCCCGGCTCCAACTCTTTAGTTAAACCTTTAATAATAGCCAAGGCTTTGTTTACACCTTCGCTTGAGGTTCCAGCAATGTACACTTCGCCACTATCTTCTACATTAATTTTAACGCCTGTTTCCTGAGTGATTCCCCGTATGACTTTGCCACCAGGACCGATAATATCTCGAATTTTTTCAGGATCAACATGAGTAACATGAATGCGGGGAGCGTAAGGAGAGAGTTCAGAAGGAGCTGCTATTGCTGCCTCCATTTTATCGAGAATGTTAAAGCGACCTTCCTTAGCCTGTTCAAGAGCTTTTTTCAAAATATCTCTCGTAATTCCTCCCGCTTTATTGTCCATCTGAAGAGCTGTTACACCTTCTCTAGTACCAGCAACTTTAAAGTCCATATCTCCGTAGTGGTCTTCAAGTCCCTGAATATCTGTGAGAATCTCTACCTTGTCATCTTCCTTAATAAGTCCCATTGCAATTCCGGCTACATGTTTCTTTATAGGAACGCCAGAACTCATAAGGGCAAGGCTTCCTCCACAAATGGACGCCTGAGAACTGGAACCATTAGATTCCAAAATATCAGAAACCAAACGAACAACGTAAGGGAAATCAACTTCTTCGGGAATGATAGGACGCAACGCTCTTTCTGCCAAAGCTCCATGCCCAATTTCACGACGACCAGGTCCTCTCATGGGGCGAACTTCTCCAACAGAATACGGAGGAAAGTTATAGTGAAGAATAAACCGTTTATTAGGCTCGTCCTGTTTTAACCCATCAAGAATCTGATCGTCAACTCCCATCATACCAAGAGTTCCTACGACAAGAGCCTGCGTTTCTCCTCGAGTAAAAAGAGCAGATCCATGAACTCGCGGCAATACATCAACGTCGCATGTAATGGGACGAATCTCATTCATGGCACGACCATCGACCCTGCGCCGATCATTCAGGATGAGAGCTCGCATTGTCTTCTTGACCATTTCATCCACTGCAGCACTAATATACAATTCAGAGTCAGGGTATGTTTCAGAAAAATGCTCTGTTGCCGTGGTTTTAACGAATCGGACCTTTTCAGCCCGAGGTTTCTTCGCGTGAATATTAACGGCCTCCGAAATATGAGGCTGCATCTCACTCTGCAACCATGCATCTATCTCTTCAAATACTTCAGGAGCCGGGATTTCAATCTTTGTCTTTCCTATCTCCCTCTGCATCTCCTCTTGCATGGCAACAATTTTCTTTATTTCTGAATGAGCAAGATCAAGAGCATCAACAAGCAGATCTTCTGAAACTTCATTGGCCCCTGCCTCAACCATAGTAATTCCATCTTTATGTCCAGAAACAAGCAAATCTAGCTTGGAATTTACCATATCCTCCTCAAGAGGATTAATAACTAACTGATCATTAATGTAGCCGATACGAACAGCACCAATAGGTCCATCCCATGGAATTTCAGAGAGCATCAAGGCTGCAGAAGCTGCATTAATTGCAAGAACACTGGGGGGGTTAACCTGATCCACAGAAAGGACAGTAGCAACAACATGTACGTCATAACGTAAGTCATCGTCGAAAAGAGAACGAATAGAACGATCCACCATGCGGGCACTCAATATAGCATTTTCGGTAGGGCGCCCTTCTCTTTTGATAAAACCTCCAGGAATTTTTCCTGCAGAATAATATCTTTCTTCAAAATCTACCAATAAAGGGAAAAAATCAATCCCTGTACGGGGAGTGTCGGAAATACATGCTGTTGTCAAAACAACAGTGTCGCCACATCTGGCTACGATAGAGCCATTGGCTTGCTTAGCCACATTCCCCGTCTCGAAGGTAATCTCTCGACCTCCGATCTCAATTGAAAACATTTTTTTCATACAATGTTCCTCCTCTAATTTTCAACCTCTTCTTTAGTGTACTGGATAAGAATAACACATCACACAAAAAAAGTGCGAGAGCGAATAGCCGCCCCCGCACATAAATTCAAGAAAAAACTTGTCTGCTTAAAATTAGTGACGAAGTCCAAGACGTTCAATCAAGTTTTTATATCTATTGAAGTCTTTCTCTCTTAAGTAACGAAGAAGCTTACGTCTTCTTCCAACCATTTTAAGAAGTCCTCTTCTGGAGTGGAAGTCTTTTGTGTGCTCTTTCATATGCTCCGTCAATTCTCGAATTCTCACCGTAAGCATTGCTATCTGAACCTCGGGAGATCCTGTATCTGCAGCATGGGTACGATATTCCTCAATAATCTGATGTTTTGTCTCTTTCTCGAGCATTCTGTTCACCTCATATGCGTAAAATCCCGAAAACCAAGAAATACATCTTAGTGTATATCCTAGTAATGGGTCATGAACATAGTACCATGGAGTCGTTTATATGACAATTTTTTCTTCAATTTTTACCGTAAGTAAAATTACACAATTTTACGAAATATCTAATTCTGCACTCGACATGGGTTCAAGTATATGGTTAAATAATAAAGAATTAACAATAGTACCTAAACATTTTGGTGCGGGAGGGGATAGGTATGTCTTTACTTATTGTTGAAGACAACAAGGATCTTGTCCAAGTTCTCGCCGAGGGCTTTGCAGAGAATGGATATTCAGTAGAACGCGCTTATACAGGAGAAGAAGGTCTAGAAAAAGCGAAAAATCCAGAATGCGAGTGTATTATTTTAGATCTTATGCTTCCTGGAATAAGTGGACTCGAAGTTTTGGAAAAACTTCGAGCAAGTGGTGCGACTCTTCCTATTATCATTCTCACGGCGAAAGATAGCGTGGACGACAAGGTAGAAGGCCTCAATAAAGGGGCTGATGATTTTCTGGTAAAACCGTTTGACTTCAGAGAACTTCTTGCAAGGGTTCGTACGTTGTTAAGAAGAACTTCTGATCAGCAGCACAATCTTCTTCACTGCGGTGATATGATTTTAGACCCAGTTGCAAGGGAATGCCGAGTCGATAACGTAGTTCTGCCTTTACGAAGACGTGAATTTGACATTCTTGAATTGCTTATGAGACATGAAAATCAGGTTTTCACTCGGGAGAAGATTATTTCTCAAGTATGGCAAAAAGAATATGACGGTACAAGTAATGTGGTTGACGTCCATATTAAATATTTGAGAGATAAGCTGAGAGAGCACGGACTAGACACCATTGTTGTGACAGTGCGAGGAGTCGGGTACAAAGTAAGTTGCCCAGACTGTGCCTAGAAAAGTGATGCCTAGAGGTGTCAGTGACGAACATTGCGATTTAACAAACTTTTAAAATCCTTCAAATTACGTTTAACAAATGTTTCGACTCAACAAAGGGGCAATCTGAAACTGCTCAGATTGTCCCTTTTTGCCGTTTTACTTTTTACCCTTCTTTCTATTGCTACACTAAGTTGTTCATTTTCTTTATCTTCTTTTTTTATTTACCTCTGCGGAATCATAGCGGGTTGCGCTCTCTCATTTTTTGTAGCTTTATGGTTTCTTGAACTTCGCATGTACACCCCTTTACGAAAAATCAGTCAGACTTTGCAAAAAAGGAAAAGAAAAAATGATCATATAGTGATCCCCTATCTTGGAGATCACCCTCAATTTATAGAACTTAGAAATTCTTTAAATAGTCTTTTAGCTCGTTTCGAAGAATCCCTTACGCAGCTCAAGCAACTTTCAGCAGATACAAGTCACGAGTTGCGTACACCTCTTGCGGTAATTAAGGGGAAAATCGAAATCATGCTTATGTCACCTCGCGAACCCGCATATTATAAAGAGAGACTTGAACAAATTATGATTCAGATAGATAACATGCAACAAATAGTGGAATCTATTCTCGAACTCTCTCGTTTTTCTAAGTTTTCGGGGCCCGAATGGATGGAACCGGTTGATTTACTCATGGTAGCAGATGAAACGTGTGAAAATATGTTTGCGTTAATAGAAAAGACACGACATCAGCATCTCGAAAAAAAATTTTCTTTTGCTCCTGTCTTCGGCAGCTTTGAATTACTGACTCGAGTTGCATCTAATTTACTGGATAACGCGAGTAAATATACGCCAGAAGGCGGAACAATAGGTATAGAAACATGGAGTGACATAAAAAAGCAAAAGGCCTTTTTAAGAGTATGGGATACTGGGCAGGGAATGGACGAATATGCCATACAAAAATGCCGCGATCTTTTCTGGCGAGCAGATACTGCGCGTAGTGGAGGCGGTTATGGGTTGGGGCTCTCTCTCGTTCAACGTATATCCGAACTTCATGAAGCTGAAATGGATATTCAATCGACATTGGGAAAAGGAACTTCTTTTACTTTAGTTTTTAATCTTGATGCGAATGCACTTTCTGAATACGATACCTTTTAACATGTTTACAGAATATAAAAAGAATAGCCGCCCTTTTTGGGGCGGCTATTCTTTAATTTTTAGAAACTCATAGAAACAAAGAAAGTTCTAGAACCCCGAGCCAGAAGAAGAACAAGGGAATCATCTTTTTTGCCTAAAACTTTTTCGAGGTGATTCACGCTATCAACTTTAGTTCCATTAACTTCAAGAATCAAATCTCCTTCTCGAATTCCTGCTCGAGCAGAAAAAGAACCTGGCTCAACTGATGTAACGACTACGCCATCATTTTTTTGCAAATTGTAACGCGAACGTAATTGAGTAGTTACATTACTAACTTCAAGTCCGGCCTTCCGTAGCATTTCACTGTTTTTCGATGATTGTCCTTCAATATCTTCTTCCATCGCAGAAGATACCTCAGTTAATTTTACAGAGAAATCTTCTTTTTTCCCTTTACGAATAACGTTCAACGTTACTGTATCCCCTGCCATAGATTGTCGAATTCTGAAGACAAGATCCTGATGATTTTCTATTTTATTTCCGTTAACGGAAACAATAACATCGCCACGCTGTAAACCAGCTTTAGCAGCAGGAGAATCAGGAACAACATCACTAATTACTGCTCCTTTTTCTTCCTTTATGCCATATGCCGAAGCAAACTCTTTTGTCAGTGGCTGCACATACACACCAAGCCATCCTCGTTTTACTTTTCCATATTTTACAAGATCGTTCATTACCTGTTTAGCCATATTAATGGGGATTGCAAAGCCAATTCCCTGAGCGTACGGAACAATGGCGCTGTTAATACCCACAACTTCACCGGAAAGATTAATTAAAGGTCCACCACTGTTTCCTGGATTAATAGCGGCATCTGTCTGCAAGAAACCATCGAAGTTAACATCTCCAGCATGAATACTCCTGTTTTTTGCAGATATAACACCAACTGTTACTGTATGCTCCAAACCAAAGGGGTTACCAATGGCTACAACCCACTCACCAACATCCAAACGATCCGAATCACCAAGCTTTAAGACAGGCAAATGATTTGCGTCTATTTTTATAACAGCTAAATCAAAAGTAGGGTCTGTTCCAAGAACTTTTGCAGAAAAAGTTCGACCATCAGAAAGTGTTACTGTAATTTTATCAGCACCTTCGACAACATGATTATTGGTTAGGATCTGCCCCTCTTCTGAAACGATGAAACCAGAACCTCTCCCCTTCATAGGAATCGTTCGAGAGAAACGCTGAAATTCCTCTCCAAAGAAATGTCTGAAAATGGGGTCATCGGGAAATGGAGAAACTGAACGAGTAACCATTGTCTCTACATCAATATTAACAACAGCTGGGGAAGCGTCTTTAGCTATTGCAGCTACAGGATTTCCACTAAAAACATCTTGAGCAAAAGAAGGCGCTCCCAGCATTCCTAAAACAAATGCAACAAGAGCGAGAAAAGCAATTGTGTTTCGTATATTTTTCATATAGTTCACCTCCGTTTACAGTACTCCTTTATTTTATTCAGTTTCGGTTAATGGACATCGTTTGTTTTACTGAAATCTTAATCAGAAAGTCTTCGGAAGTTTATATATGAGATTACCAACCATATACTACCAACTAAAATCATAATCAAACTTCCTCTATGGGAGGCTTCCTCCCCTAGAAGCAGCCAATCTATACGTAAAGGATCAACAAGAATGCGTAATAGACCAAAAAGAATTAAAAACAACGGCCAAAGAAGAGCAACTCGTAATTTTCTTTCGCCTCTACCTATTCTTTTTTCCACTTCTTGCAACATAATTAAAATAAGAAGAGCCCCAAAAGAATAATAAAGTTGGGTTGGGTGACGAGTCAGTTGCTGCGGATCTATGGGAAAACGAGTACCCCATGGAAGAGTGGTCTCTATTCCAGCGCAACATCCGTTCATAAAACAGCTCCATCGGCCTATGGCAATCAATGCTGCTGAAGGGAGAGATGCAGACTCAGCAACACGCCATAATGATAATTTAAAAAAGAATATATACGCGAGAGCAAAAAAACTGCCGCCAAAAAAGCTATAAAAAGACGACATACCCCCCTCCCAAAATCGAAAAACACGAAGAGGATCGTTACGAATAACTGTTGGGCCTACATGAACGATCATACCGACACATGCTCCTATAACGATACCTATAGCAACAACAAACAATAGAACATGCATCTTAGATGATTCTACACCATATTGATTGACAGCTCTTTTCTGCGTCCAAAGAAAAGCTGTAACTAACGCAACGGTCCACAGTACATAATAACTGTGGACCGTTATTTTATATATAGAAAAAAGAATTGGATACATACTACTTAATGCCGTCTGTTCCTCGACGATGCAACAGGACAAACAACTACTTTACGGGAGGGTTCTTCTCCCACTGAACGAGTTGTTACGTTGTTATAATCCTTTAATGTTAAATGAATGATACGACGCTCCCAACTCGACATTGGCTCAAGATATGCAGGCCGTCCCCTTTTTTCTACCTTTCTGGCAGCTGCAAGAGCAAGTCGCTGAAGGCTTGCTTCTCGTCTTTGACG
Organism: Aminobacterium sp.; assembly: GCF_034926885.1. NCBI lineage: Bacteria > Thermotogati > Synergistota > Synergistia > Synergistales > Aminobacteriaceae > Aminobacterium > Aminobacterium sp. The sequence continues at coordinate 68,618 of NZ_JAYFQR010000020.1, read as the reverse complement.
ATAGCCATCACTATCAAGTTTAACGCGACCCTCTCGACTCTCTTCTCGCAACATAAGATTAATAAGATACTCCATGGCCTTTAAGGTTTCTCCATATTTCCCGATAACGATACCAGCATCATCGCCAGAAAGATTCAGAAAATCATCGTCACCACTTTGGACTGTTACAGAAAGTCCCATATGCTGAATCAGATTTCTGGCCAACTCCTGCCCTTTCAACACTAACAAAGGAAATTCCGGCCATACTTCAACACGCAATTTTTTTCCAAGAAGACCAAAAAAACTTTTCTCTTCTTCAATAATTTTTACAAGAAAATCCTCTGGATGTAGCCCTAATTTAGCTGCTGCCAGCCTTTTTGCTTCATCTACAGAGCCGACTTCCAAAATCATTTTGTCTTGCTCAGTCATATATAATCCCCCTTCGACACACTGCCTGTCTGGGATGCCCTTGAATTTTCTATTCTTTCCCTGTAGGTTTAGTTTTGTGCAACACTGGCTTTTCTTGCATTTCCTCGCTGGTTTTTTTCGTAATCCACCACTGCTGAGCTACACCTAGGAAAGACGAAACTCCCCAATATAACAAAACTCCGCCGGGCAAGCTAAGACATATAAACGTAAGGAAAAGGGGCATAAACCAACTCATCATTGCCATTTGAGGGTTCCCCGAAGAACTCATCTGCTGCTGTGCCCATGTAAGGAAACCGACAACAATGAGAAGTAAAAAGTTACCACCGTAAACTGTAAAATGAACTAACCCGGAAGGATTGGCAAGAACTCCAGACAAGACAGACATTACGCCAATCTTCGCCGTTTCCGGAAGGGCAACGGCTTGGGCCAACGTAGAAAGCACTGACCCCTCGAGACTAATAAATCCAAGAAAAGGAATGCTGCCAAAATTATAATTCATTAGCAGTCTAAACAAAAGAATAAGGATAGGTAACTGTACAAGAAGAGGTAAACATCCTGCGGCAGGGTTTACTTTATTCTCTTTATACAAATTCATTATTTCTCTATTCAATGATTCTTTATCATCTTTATACTTCTCTTGCAACATCTTCATTCGGGGCTGGAGTTTTTGCATTTTCTGCATACTCACCATTTGTTTGTGTGTTAGAGGATGCAATAGTATCCTGACCGCCAAAGTCAATAATATAATTGCAATACCCCATGATCCCGTTAAATTATGAAGAGTTTCAAGGATAAGAAGCATAAAATCCCCTGCTGCTTTCCAGAGAGTTCCCACACTATTCACCATCCTCAATCAGAATTATACTTTTTTGGAACCGGATCGTATCCTCCAGGATGCCACGGCCCACATTTCAAAATACGAATTACTCCAAGTCGAATCCCCGTTAATGCCCCATATTCTTCTATAGCTTCAAGGGTATATTGAGAACATGTGGGATAAAAACGGCAATTCTTCCCCAACATTGGAGAAATCCATTTCTGATAAAACTTAATAGCACACACTGCAATCTGTGCTGATATTTTCATCAACTCGTCACTTCTATTCTTCTACTACTTCCAAGGGTTATCTGGCCATGACTCATCCAGCAAACCTACATGACCTAATATTTTCACCATATCATCATACACTTCATGCGCATTTGCCTCCAGTCCAGACGTACGGAGAGAAAAGACACACCACCATGATCCTTTTATCCACGGTAGCAGACGGCGAATGCTTTCTTTCAAAACACGGCGACCTCTATTGCGGACTGAAGCAGGGCCCTGACGTTTTCCCACAGCAAGACCTATTCTTGTTTTTCCGTCAGGAGCGTTTACAAACAGCAACCGCACCAGCTCGCCTTTGAAGCGACTGCCGGTGCGGAAAACATGATCATATTCCCAACCCTTCTTGAGCCGCACAGAGCGCGAATAACTAAGCTTCAAGGCTATACAGTCAAACGCTTACGACCCTTGCGTCTCCGGTTGCGAAGAATTCTCAATCCACTAGGAGAACTGGAACGGGAGAGATATCCCATTTTTCTCTTTCGCGGTCTATTATGGGGCTGAAAAGTACCTTTATCCACGACTACACCTCCCAGAAACAAAGTAACATATTCATAGTTAGAGACCGGAAACCGATCAGCCTTGATACTATATCACACCGTTTTCTCATGAGCAACAGAATTGATCTTGACTGTCAAACGTTGAATAGAAACAGGAGGTAAGTCCCGATGAATTTTCCAATCCTGCCTGTCTATAATTCTTCCATCGAGAATTATGGCCCGACCACGATCACTGCTCGTTCTGATAAGGCGTCCAACCGCTTGACGTAAATACATTCTCGCTTGTGGCAATGTCACTTTTATAAAAGCTTTTCTTCCCTCTAATTCATTTCTTGCTTGAATAATAGGGTCTTTAGGATGTGGGAATGGTATACGATCAATAATAACCTGAGTAAGCCCTTCTCCAGGAATATCTACACCTTCACGGAATGAAACGCTTCCAACAAGAACGCTTGATATATCAGATCGAAACCGTTCAAGAAGTTCTGTACGGGGCAAATCATTCTGAACGTACACCTCATAATCATGCTTTTTCTGTTTTAGCCAATGGCCTACCTTCCGAACAAGGCGCATTGAACTTAACAGGATAAGAGATCTGCCCCCATTTTCATCACAAAGTTTCTCCACGACCTTACAAACCCTATCATCGTAACCCTCTTCTATAACCTTAAGGCCAAGATCAATAACAAGAATATTCATCTGACGAGCAAGATCAAAAGGAGATTCCAAAATGCAGGTTTCAGTAGGTAGAATTCCTGTTTCTCTCACCCAAAAATCAAAGGATTTTCCTACTGTCATTGTAGCAGAAACAGCAAAAACCTTTTCGGGCTCTTGCGAAAAAAGACTCTCAGATACGCTATCGGAACATAATGTCGGCTCACTTACCAAGGTGTTTCCATCACGCCAATATGCCCATTCTGGAAAATATTCTACCGACAAACACCACTGAAGAGAAAGGGAATAAAGACGAAGTTCCTCTATCCAAGCAAGGGCTAAAGCCAAACGGCTTTCCTCAATTCCATAGGGTGTTTCCTCTTTAAGCTCTTCAGTCTCTTCTAAAAGTTTTAAAGCCTTTTCTATATGAGAAGAGACAAGCATTCCTTGACGAAACAACTCTTCATTTCTCTTTTTAATCAGAGTACCGTCTGGAGTTGAAGTTTGTAGAAACTCAAAAAGTATACTCCCCTCTTTTTGTGCTCCTGATAGTTCATCTCTCAATGTTCCTGCTTCTTCGTCTCTCGATAATAAAAAAGATTCAGCATTAGCTGCCCCCTTACTTCTGAGAAGGCGTGTAAGATCCTCCCATGACACCCTGACTGAGGCTATAGACCGTGCAGCATCTACCATTCGATGAGCTTCATCACAAATCATAACGTCAAAGGGAACAGGGAAAGTTTTTTTACCATTCATTACATAAGCAAAGTACATATGATAATTTGAAACAATAATATCCCAGTCTTGAGCCTTCTTTAACGCCTTTTGAATAAAGCACCTCTCTCTGTACGGGCATCGATGTCCCAAACAACCATGGATCTGAGCTGCGACTCGAGGAAAGATTGGGAAATCGGCAGGAAGCTTCAATTCTGAAAGATCTCCCGTCTGCGTCGTTTTCAACCAATCTGAAAGGTACATTGAAGCTGCGCCACCATCACCAAAAGACAAAAAGCCATCTTGCTCAAGCTCCACAGCTCTTCTCAAACAAACATAATTGCTTCTTCCCTTAAGTAATCCAAAAGATGCGTTATACCCCAGAATATCATTGAGACGTGGTAAGTCTTTCCGTATCAATTGTTCTTGAAGAGTAATTCCTGCTGTAAGAAAAAGAATTTTTTTATCTTGTGCGAGGGCCCATTTCATGGCAGGAGCTAGAAGAGCAAAGGTTTTTCCTACCCCGGTAGGAGCTTCCGCTACAAAAACAGTTCGTTCTTCTCTCTCTAAGGAATCCCACACCTTTTGTGCTAAAAGAAGTTGAGGCTCTCTATATTCATACGTATCAAAAGTTTTTTCCAGAATTCCATTTGGAGCAAATATTCGATTCATTGGATGTTCGTTTACATTCATTTGACAACCTCTTCTCTATGGCAAAAGCATAACTCTATTGCTAATATATCAAAGAGCATGTTAAAATGTGGTGCGTTTTATGGGGAGGAGGTGAAGGAAATGCCTAATAAGAAGTCTGCTGAAAGAAGAATGAGAACCAGCGAAAAGAATCGTCTCTACAACCGTTACTGGACAAGCCGCTGCAAAACGGCTGTTAAGAGAGTTCTCGAAGCTGTCAACAGTCAGGATACTGAGCTGGCTGAAAAACGACTTCAGGTTGCTCAGAGTGTTATTGATAAAGCCATTGTCAAGGGTGTTATGCATCGCAATACTGGAGCCCGCCGTAAGTCGCTTCTGACAAATAAGGTGAAAACCCTAACGGGAGCTGTTGTTGAAAGCAGCGAAGAATAGAGGCTTCCACCCATAAAAAATCAAGAATTTTTAGCTGAGCCAGGATAGAAATCCGAAACTCAGCTTTTTTTATTGTCTTTTATCGCTATCTAAAAGTCGGAAGATCATTGCCTCAAACCCAACCCAGCCTGTTCCCATTCCTGTCTTCTCTCCATAAGAAAGTCCTGCCAACTCTATAATAAAAGAGCAAAGATGATGACGATCATAATGTTTAATTGCCTCTGCTGCCATTTTCCCGGCATAACTTCTTACTTTTAACATCGTTAAAATTTCTCTTTCTGAAAGCGTCGGGAAAAAATACTTGTATAAAACTGGTTTTAAGCGATTATATACAGCTGTAACTAATTGCAAAAAAGGGACATCTTGCTGCAAATGAGGAAGGAGAGTAATAATTTCCTTTCTGTCTGCCTGACAAAGGCCATCAAGAAAACGTAACATAGAATTACGTCCTTCGTCAAAGGAAAGAGCTTTCACTACATCAGTAGTTATTCTTTTATTTCTGGAAAAAACAGCTATTTTTTCCACTTCGCTTCTCAATTCTTCCCCATCTTCAATCCAATCGACGAGTAATGCCGCAGCTTCTCTATCTATATCAATTTTTTTATCTCGACAAAAATCAAGCAGCCAACGCAATCGAGCAGAAGTCCAAAAGGGAATTTCTTCAGCTTTATAAATATCAAGATGTCGAAGAATTTCTTTAGGAATATATTTGGAAGGAGACCCATCATAAACAAGCATTACAAGAAAATTTTCTTCCTCTGTGTCGATTAAAGAAAGCATATTTTCTGGCAATACTCCCAGATCTTCAGCATTTTCCACAAGAAGCATTTGTTTATCATCGAAAAGACCACGGTTCTGGCCTAAAGCTAAAACTTCCTGCCAAGAACTACCTTCTTTTCGTCCTGAAAGCACATATCCTAAGTGTTCGTATTTTCGTAGCGTATCTGAAAGAAGGCGCCTCTGAGAGACCTCAGAGGCGCTTATAATCACAATTCGGGGCACTAGCCCTTCACCACCACATTAACAAGTCTATCTGGAACAACTATAACTTTAACAATCTCTTTTCCTTCAATCCACTTTTGAACAGCAGCCTCACTTAAAGCTTTCTCTTTTAATTCATCTTTTGGAAGCCCAGCCGGCAAGTCTATTTTATGGCGGACTTTTCCATTAACCTGAACAACTATAGTCACTGAATCAAGAACAAGAGCACTCTCGTCAGCAACAGGCCAGGAACTCCATGCTAGCTGTGTTTTATTCCCCAGCATCTGCCAAAGCTCTTCAGTCATGTGGGGACAGAAAGGATTGAGGCAAATAAGCATCGTCTCCACACTTTCGCGAAGAAGAGCCCAATCCTTCTCATCCTCTGGAGAGCAGGAATAAGTAGTATTTAAAAGCTCCATCAAACGGGCAACTGCCGTGTTGAACTGCTTTTCTTCGTGGATATCCCTCGTTACATCAACAATTGTCGTATGAATTTTTCGTTTAAAATCACGTCGATCTTGCTGAGTCAGACTATCCATAGCTACACGTTCAGTAGGGGCCCCTTTAAGGGATTCAATATTCTCTTCAACATAACGCCAGACTCTGTTCAAGAAACGATGAACACCTTCAACTCCTTGTTCTGACCACTCCAAATCATTTCCAGGAGGTGCAGCAAAAAGAATGAAGAGCCTCGCAGTATCGGCACCATATTTCTGTATTATTTCGTCAGGATCCACCACATTACCCAACGATTTAGACATCTTAGCTCCATCTTTTATAACCATACCTTGTGTTAAAAGGTTGGCAAAAGGTTCTCTTGCTTTACACAGTCCAAGATCCGAAAGAACTTTTGTAAAGAAACGAGAATAGATAAGATGCATACAGGCATGTTCAATGCCACCAATGTATTGATCAACTGGCATCCAGTAATTCGCCAATTCTGGCTCGAAAGCCTTCTCTTCGTTATGGGAATCTGTATAACGGAACTGATACCACGAAGAACAAATGAAGGTATCCATAGTGTCAACTTCACGTCGAGCGTGTCCCCCACAAATAGGACATGTTGTATTAATCCATTCCTCATCATCAACGAGTGGCGACTGTCCTCCTTTTTTAACGGCAAGATCAGTCGGCAAGATAACGGGAAGATCTTTTTCAGGAACTGGAACGATTCCGCAATGATCACAATAGACGACGGGGATAGGAGCCCCCCAATAGCGTTGACGAGAAATAAGCCAGTCACGAAGACGATAATTAATTTCTCGTTTGCAAAATCCCTTTTCTTCTCCCCAATCAAGCATTTTTACAATGGCTTCTTCTGTTGAAAGGCCATCAAACTGCCCTGAGTTACAAGAAACACCGTTATCGACAAAAGCAACCTTCATTGTTTTGCCATCAAGTTTCTCGCCTTCTGAAGGCTGAATAACAACATCAACAGGGATGTCATATTTTCTCGCAAACTCAAAGTCCCGCTCATCGTGGGCAGGAACGCCCATGATTGCACCTGTACCGTAATCCATAAGGATATAGTTTGCTATCCATATAGGCACATCACGGCCATTTACCGGATTCGTTGCGTAGAATCCTGTAAAAATACCGTTCTTTGCACCACCAACTGCCGTACGGTCTATTTCACTCTGGCTGATACATTCTTTTACAAAAGTATCTAATTCCTCTTTATTTGAAGCTTTTTCCAAAATAACGTCTACGAGAGGATGCTCAGGCGCCAGTGCTAAGAAAGTAACGCCAAAAATAGTATCGAAACGAGTTGTAAAGGTTTCAATTTCTTCTCCAAGTTCTTTTGCGTTAAAAGTTAAGCGAGCTCCTTCAGAACGTCCTATCCAGTTTTTCTGCATTATACGTACTCGCTCTGGCCATCCAGGAAGCTGCTCTAGATCATCAAGAAGCTCTTGAGCATAATCTGTAATACGGAAGAACCACTGTTCAAGTTTCTTTTTCACTACAGGGGAATTACACCGCCAGCATCGGCCCTCACTATTTACCTGCTCGTTTGCCAGAACCGTATTGCAACTCTCACACCAGTTTACAGGTGCCTTCTTACGATAGGCTAATCCTTTTTTAAAAAACTGCAAGAAGATCCATTGGGTCCAGCGATAATAATCAGGGTCACACGTTGCAACCCGTCTATCCCAATCATAACTGCACCCCATTCTCTTCAACTGATCTGTCATATGCTCTATATTCTTATGGGTCCACTCACTTGGCTGAACTCCATATTTCAGAGCCGCATTTTCTGCAGGGAGGCCAAAGGCGTCAAACCCCATCGGATGAAGAACGTTATAGCCATTCATCCATAGGAACCGTGCCATCATATCGCCAATGGAATAGTTTCGGAGATGCCCCATATGAAGAGCCCCACTGGGGTACGGGAACATCTCAAGGCAGTAAAACTTCTTTTTCGAAGAATCTGCCTTTACTTTGAAAGTGCTTTCTTCCTCCCACACTTTCTGCCATTTTTGTTCAATAGAATGAAAATCGTAAGCCATGCATCTGCCTCCTCGCACCAAATACCTCTAAAATCATATCAAGGAATTATATCCCTCATATCTTAAATGTGCAAAGTATTCTAACGGTTTTCCCCTTTCTCAAAACGTCTTATAAACGGTTTAATAAGATCCATTGGTAGAGGGAAAAAGGTCGTAGAATTCTTTTCACTTGCTATCTCTTTTAATGTCTGCAAATATCGAAGCTGAAGAGTAATTGGTGAAACTTCCATTTGCTTTGCAGCTTCGCTCAGAGTCTGAGCAGCCTGAAGTTCTCCTTCTGCGTTTATGATTTTAGCTCGCCGCTCTCTCTCAGCTTCTGCCTGTTTGGCCATTGCTCGCTTCATACCCTCGGGCAATTCAAGTTCTTTAACTTCAACGGCACTTACTTTTATACCCCATGAATCTGTTCTTTCGTCAATAATTTTTTGAAGCTCACTATTGATCTTTTCTCTGGAAGAAAGGACTTCATCTAATTCTGCCGCTCCTATAACTGAACGTAAAGTCGTTTGCGAAAGCTGACTTGTAGCCAACATATAATTTTCAACTTCAACAATAGAATGCGTCGGATCCATAACTCTGAAATAAACCACAGCGTTCACTTTAATGGGAACATTATCTCGAGTAATAACTTCCTGAACAGGAACATCGAGGGTTACTATTCGTAAATCCACCCGGATAATACGATCAATAACGGGAATAACGATGACAAGCCCCGGCCCTTTAGCTCCCGCGAGACGCCCAAGACGAAAGACAACAACGCGCTGATATTCAGGAACAATTTTGATCGCTGACATCAGGATCAAAATCAGAATCAGTAAAAATCCAAAGGAACTTCCCAAGTTAAATAAGAAATACAGAAGACCATCAAACATAACTAACTCCTCCCTCCTTCTTCAACCCCTACTTCTCCGTTCTCCTTTTCTACGACAAGAACCAGCCCTTCCACACGAACAACTCGTACAGACGTACCTGGCAGCAATGTCTCTCCCGTTACAGATTGTGCTTTCCATAATTCGCCGTGGCACTTGACAAGCCCTTCTGGCTGGAGAGATTCTAGTACTTGTGCCTTATAACCTACTAAGCCCTCCTGTCCAGAATGGACTTGTTTTTTCATAGATTTCCATATAAAAATAACAGCAATAATGAAAAAGAGAGAAAAAGCAACGGTCATACCGATAATAACACTTTTCGAGACGTTCAAGAGCTCACCCCCCGGGGCACGGAAAAGAATCAACCCTCCTGTAATGAGAGCAGCCATGCCAAAGAAGCTTAGTATTCCCAATCCTCCAATAAGCAAATCGACAATTATGACAACAATGCCTGCCAATAAAAGGATGAGACCAGCCCAATTGAAAGGTAACATTCTAAGTCCATAAGCTCCCATAAGAACCATTACAGCCCCTGATGTTCCAAGAACGAAGCCTCCTGGGGACAAAACTTCAAGAACTATAGCAAATATCCCTGCTGTGAGCAAAAGATACGCAACATTGGGATCAGATAAAAACTGAAGCATCTTTTCCCGAGGCTCCATTTCGACATTAACAACTCTATATGCCTTGAGAGAAAGGGTTTTCTCCTTCCCCTGAATCATAACTTTTTTGCCATCTAACTGTTCGGTTATTTCACCAATATTAGTCGCTAATAAATCTATCACGTTCTCTTTAAGAGCTTCTTGAGCAGTAAGAGAAAGGCTTTCTGTCACCATCTTTTCAACAATAACAGCATTTCGCCCCCGTACTTGAGCTAAAGAGCGCATGTGGGCCGCTAAATCGTTGGTAATTTTACGTTTCATTTCTTCGTCTGGAACATCTTTTCCAGACGCAACAACGGGGTGAGCCGCACCTACATTTGTTCCAGGCGCCATCACCGCAACATGTGCTGCTTGGAGTATAAACGCTCCCGCCGACGCCGCTCTTGCCCCCTCTGGCGCGACCCAAATAACAACAGGAACAGGAGCATCAAGCAAAGATGACGTCATGGCTCGCATAGACGAAACAAGACCACCAGGCGTATCTAAGGTAAAAACAACAAGTTCTGCTTTTTCTTGTGAAGCTTCCTCTATAATGCGCCCCATGTACTCTTCCATAGTGATTCCGACGCTTCCTTCCAGAGGGGAAACGATAACATTTGATGCCGCTGTGGCCTGTTGCCAAGGACAAAAAGTCAACAGACCGATCAAGAACAGCGCCATCACAGCTTTTCTTATATTCATGGCATCACCTCCCGAAGAGCTTCATGTAAACTGCTTACTCGGCAAATTTCTACCTCCTTTGGGAATTCACCCTTCTGCTGAGCACTAATAACAGCTTTTTTGAAACCTAACCGCCCTGCCTCTCGAAGTCTCGCCCCAACACGACCAACCGGACGGATTTCCCCAGCAAGACCGACCTCACCTAGAAAGCAACAGTCAGAAGGCAAAGAAAAATCCCGAACAGAAGAAGCAAGAGCAATAGCAATGGCCAAATCAGCACCTGGGTCTTTTATAACCAATCCACCCGTAACATTCATATAAATATCAAACATGGCACATGCAACTTTTCCTCTTTTTTCTAGAACAGCAGAAAGAAGATGTACCTTATTGACATCAATGCCTCTGGACGTCCGTTTGGGGTATGGAAAGGTTGTAACGTTAGCAAGGCCCTGTATTTCAGCCATTAGAGAAACAGAACCTTCTGTAATTACTGTAACGGCAACTCCAGGAACAGAAGCATCTGCTTTATTCCAATAGAGTCCGCTCGGATCATCAACAGCAATGAGCCCCTTTTCAGTCATCTCGAATATGCCTAATTCATCGGTATTGCCATAACGATTCTTCGTTCCGCGAATCATTCTGTATGCTGACACATCTTCCCCCGAAAAAAGTAACACTGCATCGACCATATGCTCTAAAAGCATGGGACCGGCAATACGACCTTCTTTAGTAATGTGCCCCACTAAGACAAAGGGAATACCTGTTTTTTTAGCGCTGTCTATACATCTTTGGGCAACAGCACGCACCTGTGAAGGTGTTCCCGGCCAGCCATCCTCGTCTGAAGACTTCATTGCCTGAACACTATCAAGAACTACAAAGTCATGCCCATCTACGTGGTGCAATGCGGCATCAAGATCGGTATCACAAAAGAGATCAATATTATTTTTCAAAGCATTGAGGCGCTTTGCACGCAGCGCAACCTGAGATGCCGATTCTTCTCCTGATATATAAAGGATACGTTTTCCTTTTGACGACATCGCCCCACATACCTGCAAAAGCAACGTAGATTTTCCAATGCCAGGTTGCCCTCCCAAAAGGACAACTCCGCCAGTAACCCAACCTCCACCCAGCACCCGATCCAGCTCTGTTATGCCAGAAGTTAAACGTTGGGGTGGATTTACGTCTATAATATTAACTGCTACCACATCAGAATTTTCTTTTTTTTGCCCTAAATCATCTATTTCTTCTTTTTCGTACGTTCCCCACATATTACACGCAGAACAACGGCCATTCCAAGTCAGGCTAACATTTCCACAATTAGAACAAACATAACGAACCATCTCTTTTTTAGCCATATCTCATATTCCTTTCATAAAGTGACTAAATTGTATCCCTATTTTATTTCCATGTCGAGACTTTACACTTTCAAAATATCATGATATCATGCCATCTAAATTTACTATCGCTCTAATAATTTACCATGATAAAGGATGAGGGGTATGAAATTTATAAAAGAAGCAAGTTCTTTCTACAAAGAAAGCTCGGTGGAAGTTCAGAATACGGTTTCCCAAATTATTAAAGACATTCGTCAGGAAGGTTGGGAAGCAGTAAAAAAATATGCTCTTTCACTTGATAAGTTTAGCGGCTCTTTTCAAATTTCCAATGAAGAGCTCTATGAAGCAGAAAAAAGACTTACATCTTCAACTCGAAAAGCTCTTGAACGATCCATACGAAATGTTAGAACATTTCACAGCTATCAGAAGAAACTCTTTCAGCCTTTTGCATGTCCTATAGAAAACGGCGTTACAGCTGCACTTCGTTTTATTCCTGTTGAACGAGCGGCAGTTTATGTACCTGCTGGACGATACCCATTGCCAAGCACAGCAGTAATGGGAGTCGTTCCTGCTCAAGAAGCGGGAGTTTCAGAAATTGTTCTTCTCTCTCCTCCAACAAAAGAAGGAAGTATCTCTCCTATCATTGCCGCAACGGCTTCTCTTCTTGGCGTTTCTGAAGTATGGGCCCTTGGGGGTGCACACGGAATAGCGGCCATGGCCCTTGGAGCAGGCCCTGTAAAGAAAGTTGACATGATTGTCGGACCAGGGAATGCCTACGTAACAGAAGCAAAACGGCTACTCTCAGGCGAAGTTGGTATCGATGGGCTTGCCGGACCTAGTGAAGTGCTCATTATAGCTGATGAAACTGCTAATCCTTTGTGGTTGGCAGCCGATATTGCCGCTCAGTCAGAACATGACCCTATGGCTGCAAGCACTCTTCTCTGTACAGATGAAGAAACAGCTCTGAAGACGCTTTGGGAATTAGAAGCTCTCTTTAAAACTCTTGACACTGCTGAAACAATCAAGCAAGCCTGGAAAAATAACGGAACACTAGCTATCTGCTCTCTTGACGAAGCTATACAGGAAAGCAACAGACGAGCGCCAGAACATCTTCAACTTTGCCTTCGAAGCGGAGAAAATATTTTGAATCTATGCACAGCCTATGGAGCCGCTTTTGTAGGGAATATGTCACCCGTTCCATTCGGTGACTATATAGGAGGAACAAACCACACTCTTCCCACTCAGGGGCGAGCACGGTTTAGTGGAGGACTCTGGACAGGAACTTTTCTACGTCCCCTTACGTCCCTCACTCTTAATAGTATAGGAGCCAGTTCCCTTTCTGAAGACGGAATCACTCTAGCTGAAACGGAAGGGCTCAAAGCACACAGTCTTTCCATGGCTTTACGGAGGAATAAATTATGAATATAAATCGCTTACCACGAGGATGTACAAACGTAGGTGGCCCTCTGGCTGCCTCTATGGATAAATGTCGTACCAATTTCATGGAACTTTTTTCTTCCTTTGGATACCGACCTTTTTGGCCTTCCGCGCTACAACTTCTTGAATCTGCCTGGCCTCACCTTCCTGAAGGGTATAGACAACGGCTTATTGCACTTACCACACCATACGGAGAGCCTTCCTGTTTGAGAGCAGATATAACGCTGGCAGCTGTAGCTTTCCTTGCTTCTCATTACGCTCCAGAACAGCAGCCATTGAGACTCTGTTATGCAGATAGGATATTCAAACGTGCTGAAAAACACGAAAATCGCATTGAAAACTTTCAGATAGGTGCAGAACTTCTAGGCTGGGAGGGAGAAGGTGCTGACATTGAAATCCTATGGCTTCTTTTACGCTGGTTAGACGAAATAGGCCTTGATAAAAGTATTTTAGTCATAGGCGATGTAACTTTTCTGAATTACGCCCTGGCCCACGTAGGGACAGCTATAGCTGAACGTTTGTCTCGATCTTTGCTCGAGGGGAATCTTTCCGAATATAGAAATGTGCTCTCAACGTCTGATATTCCAGAGTACAGTCGGAATATTTTAGAGCACCTCCCTGACCTGAAGGGGACAAAAAATGTACTTGAGCAAGCCTCTGCTCTTTTGGGATCTTCTCAATATCTCATGCCATTAAGAAATATTGTGAAAGCCCTTTCTGACTTGGGATATGAAAAACGCATTTTCGTAGATTTGAGTTTGGCACGAGAGCTAAGTTACTACAGCGGCCCTGTATTTCGTATTTATGCCTCTGGCACATCTGGACAGGAAATTGGCGGCGGAGGGCGATATGACGGCCTTCTCAATAGTTATGGATTAGATGGTCAAGCTATAGGTTTTGCTATAGATCTCGAGGAAGCCGCGACTCTTGCACTTCCTCCTTCTGGGTCCCATCGCGTTATGATGTGGTGTTCTACTCTGCCCCCAGAGCAAGCGCTTAAACGTGCTGGGACCATTCTTTCTATCGGATTAAACGGAGAAATGAGTTGGAACAAGAACAGAAACCAATCGTACGAATCTGCCTCATCTCGAAACTGCGAATGGTGGATAGATTTAGGACGTGAAACCGTTACGCAAATTGAATGCGGGAAAGTCATGCCGCTTTCTCAATGGATGAGGGAGGAATATACATGTTAACTCTTGCACTTCCAACAGGTCGTGTAATGAAAGAAGCCATCGATCTGTTCGAAAATATAGGGCTTCCAACAAAAGAATTACGTAATGCCGGTCGAAAACTTGTTGTACAAGAAAATAACTATCGCTATATTCTGGCCAAACCTTCAGACGTACCACTTTATGTCAGCCATGGAGTCGCTGATTTAGCTCTCATAGGAAGCGACGTTCTTCAAGAAAGCGCCATAGATCTTGTAGAACTCGCGGATACAGGACGTGGAAAATGTCGCATTGTGGTTGCCGGGCCAGAACGTATGGTTCCTGCTTTTGCAGGACACCCCTCTGAATTGATGTGGACAAAAGTAGCAACAAAATACCCTAGAATTGCAGACGATCACTTTTCCTCACTGGGAGTTCAGGTAGAGATTATTCATCTTCATGGATCAATAGAACTTGCTCCAGCATTGGGTATGGCAGACTGCATTCTAGATATCGTACAGACGGGAAATACTTTACAGGCCAATAAGCTTGTTATTCTTCAAGAAGTCAGAGATGTCTCTCTGAGGCTAGTCGCCAGCAAGCAAAGCGCCTCTTTAAAATGGCCACAAATAGCAGCGCTTCTCAAAAAAATAGAAAATTTGAAAGGTGTGGTAGGCAATGCCAACTGAACTTCAAAGGGAAAGTTCCGAAACATCGATTACACTCAGACTTTCCATCCCGGGGAAAGAACGTTTTCTCGATATTCCATGTGGTTTTCTTCGGCATATGCTTGACCTCTTCTTCTTTCACAGTGGCATATCAGCAACAATAAAAGCTACTGGGGATACTGATGTAGATGCTCATCACCTTACAGAAGACATAGGAATACTTCTTGGAAAAGCTTTTTTAAAGGAACTCGAAAACAAGCCCTTTGCGCGTTATGGCTGGTGTGCTATGCCTATGGATGGCTCTCTTGCCCTTGTTGCAGTCGATATAAGCGGTCGTGGACAATTTGTGTGGGATGGAACATTCCCATCGCCATCATGCGGAACCTTCGATCTTGAATTGGTTCCAGAATTCTGGAGAGCTTTCTGTAGAGAAAGTCGCATAACTATTCATGGACGTCTTCTCGCCGTAGATAACAGCCACCACGCAGCAGAAGCTCTATTTAAAGGGATAGGACGTGCTATGAAACAAGCAACTTCCATAGAAAATGAAGTGCAGTCAACAAAGGGGATGCTTATATGATCGGAATCATCGATTATGGAGCAGGAAACGTAGGTAATGTAAAGAGGGCCCTTCTCGCCCTTGAGGAATCATGCACCGTACTTCGAAGCCCAGAGTTGGTAAAAAAAGATATTGATTTTTTAATCCTTCCTGGCGTAGGAGCCTTTGCTCCTGCCATGATAGCGTTACGGCAACAAGGCTGGGACATATTTCTTCAACAATGGGCAAAAGAGAATAAGCCTATTTTAGGTATATGCCTCGGTTTGCACCTTCTTTGCGAAAGCAGTGAAGAAGATGGATATCATGAAGGACTAGGTCTTTTAGAAGGTCATGTTTGTCACCTGCAAACGCGTAAATGCCCCCACATGGGGTGGAATTCTCTGGAATGGATAAAACCTATAAAAGGGGTAACACCCTCTTCAGAAAAAACTAACTTTTATTATTTCGTCCATAGTTACGGCCTTCCCCAAACAGAAGACACTGTAGCTATAACACGAATCGAAGAGAGATCTGTTACTGCTATTTGCCTCCGCAAAAGGGTGGCTGCTTTCCAATTCCATCCGGAACGAAGTGGTAATGCTGGACTTTCCATACTGGGAAAAACTATAAAAATGTTGAGAGGTGTTTCATTATGATACTTTATCCTGCCATAGACCTCTATCAAGGGAAAGTTGTTCGCCTGAAACAGGGAGACTTTAACATTAAGACAGAATATGACATTACACCGTTAGAAGCAGCTCATAAATTCGCCGAAGCAGGGTGCACGTGGGTACACATTATAGATCTCGAAGGGGCGCAGGTTGGACATCCCGCCCATACATACATATTACAATCTCTACACCACCTTGGCCTCATGGTTCAGTATGGAGGCGGTCTTCGATCTCTTTATGATATAGAAGAAACTTTCAAAGCAGGTGCAACTCGTCTTTACGTAGGGAGCCTTCTTGTTGAAAATGAAAAAATGGCCAGCCAACTTTTCTCCACGTGGGGAAATGGAATTATTCCAGCAGTGGACATAAAAGAAGGAAAGGTTGCAACTCGTGGATGGACCTCAACGTCATTTTTGCCTCCATCTGAGTATATTTCCTTTTTGAAATCGGCAGGCTATACCACACTGCTTGTCACGGCTGTTCAAAGAGATGGCACTGGCGTTGGTCCCGATATGATGCTCTATTCACAGCTTTTAAAAGAATTCCCTGACATATCTATCATAGCAGCAGGCGGGATATCATCCCTAAAAGATTTGGAAGCTCTTCAATCGATAAACATCGCCGGGGCCGTTCTTGGAAGAGTCTTGTATGAAAAGGATTTCGACTTGAAAGAGGCATTAAGGAGGGTCTCGTTATGTTAACGAAACGAATCATTCCATGCCTTGACGTTAAAAATGGACGAGTAGTCAAAGGCATCCAATTCAAAAATCTCATTGATGCCGGCAATCCAGCAGAAATGGGTAAACGATATATGAATGAACAAGCAGATGAACTCGTTTTTCTTGATATATCAGCTTCCTCAGAGCGGCGAAGTACAATGAAAAGCTGGGTTAAAGATGTAGCTGACCATATTTTTATTCCCTTTACTGTCGGCGGCGGTATTTCGTCTGCCGAACAGGCACGAGAAATAATAGCTCTCGGCGCTGATAAAATTTCACTCAACACGGCAGCTGTAAAAAAACCTGGTTTGATTCGTGAATGCGCTACCCTTTTAGGGCGTCAAGCCGTTGTTCTTGCCGTAGACGTTAAAGAAGAAATTCCCGGTCACTGGGAAGTTTATATTGAGGGAGGGAAAACGTCGACAGGGAAAGATGCCTTCCAATGGATACAGGAAGGGGTTGAGCTAGGCTGCGGTGAAATTTTATTGACGTCAATGAATCGTGATGGAACCCAAAAAGGATATGATATCCCCCTTCTCTCAAAAATTGTCAATATGGTTCCAGTGCCTATTATTGCATCTGGGGGTGCTGGTAGTAAGGAAGATATACTTCATGCGTTCCAAGCAGGTTGTGATGGTGCTTTAGCCGCTTCTATCTTCCATTTTGGAACGGTACCTATTCCTTATTTAAAGAGATGGCTTAAGGATCAGAATATCCCTATTCGACTTGTGGAGGCATAAAATGATTGATTACGAACAAATACACTTCGATGAAAAGGGGCTCATTCCCGTTATTGTTCAAGATTGGGAAAGTGGAGAAATTTTAATGCTCGCCTATGCTAATCGCCAGTCTCTTGAAAAAACTGAAGAGATCAACGAAATGGTCTTCTGGAGCCGCTCGCGTCAGGAACTTTGGCACAAGGGAGCAACCAGCGGGAATAGACTAAAGCTGAAGGAACTTCGCCTAGACTGCGACGGAGACACCCTTTTAGCTTTTGTAGAACCTACAGGACCTGCATGTCATACAGGAGCAAGATCATGCTTTTTTAACATGCTCACTAACGAACAGGCAGGAAAGGCTATCTTCCCTGGCCAATTATGGAAATATCTAAAAAAACGACAACTCGATAATCCAGAAGAAAGCTACACTGCTCGCTTAATAGCGTCTGGAGTAAAGAGAACGGCTCAAAAGATTGGTGAGGAAGGTGTGGAAACGGCACTTGCCATTGCCGCCGGAGATAAAAATGAAGTGATATATGAAGCGGCAGATCTTCTTTATCATCTCATGGTGGGGCTACTTTCAGCAAACGTATCTTTGCACGAGATTATAGCGGAACTTGAGAGAAGACACGCTAAGGCACATTAATTCGGCCAAGGTGCGAGCACTTTGCGCCCATCTTCCTTCCGAATAGCTTTCGCCAACTCATCGAAAGAAGGCTCCGCGAGAAGAAAGGTGGAGCTATTTTCAATACAGAGGCTTTTCAGCCAATGAGAATCGGAAGAACGTATAAACGTCCATTCTGGATATCTTACCTGAAGGGCCTCTACTTCTTCGGGGAAACACCTCCATGAGACTTCAAGAGCATCGGCAGGGAAGTTTGAAGGGATTGGCCCCAATACTGCAGGATAGGAAAAGGAAGGGCGGTCTATATGGGCTAGAATAACAAGACCTCCTCTTCTTTTAGCTTCAATTGCCACTTCATCAACAGAATAGCCAACACCTTGAATAAGAAGAATCTCCTCTTCACAAAGAATATCGTTCTTATCAGAGATAACCAATTGGTCTCCAAAGACCTCTGGACGATTCTGTACTCCAGGCATTCGTTGCCACAACCATAATTGAAAATCAGAAATCGTATTGTAATCTTTAAAAAGAGTAACAACATGAATATCTTCAGCCGTTTGAACTTCAATGCCTGGGATGACAACAGGATTACCAGCAGCCGCTTTAAACACAGCTGGGAAATTTAATGCCGAGTTATGATCTGTAATAGCTATAATATTAAGACCTTCCTGACGTGCTTTTAAGACAATGTCTGGTGCTCCCATCTCAAGCTCTCCGCAGGGAGAGAGCACCGTGTGGATATGGATATCAGCACAATAGGGGGTCAGACTGCTTTCTTCTTTATCGAGTACGCAGTCCCATTTCATAAAGCCGCCCACAAATTTCGAATACGGGTAAAGGAGAACAGGCTAGTGTCAATTTTTCCTCTTCACATCTCTCTATTAAATCCCCTGCTGGTCGACGTCCTCCTCCGATTATAATGAAGGGAACATCCTTTAAAACAGCAACTGCCGCAATATTGAGATGAGTCTGTATAGTAATCCATACCCATCCTTCTTTTGCAGCAGCCATTATAAAACTCAACAAATCCCCAGTAAGCGCTCCCTTAATTTCAGCATCAGTTTCTCCTTGGGATACAACTTCAAGTTCAAATTCATCAATGATAGATTGAATATTCAAATTTTCCCCTCCTTATGAGCCAAAGGCATGAGGCACTTTCCCCGAAAGTTGTGAAATTTCCTTACTTAAATCATGAATACGCTCTCGAAGCTTAAAGATGCAATCTGTCATTTCACCTTTTCCACGCACTATATCTTCAGCCATGGCCCGACACGACGGACGTCCGCACGAACCACAATCAATATGAGGCAAATCCGCGTAAATGGCATTCATTTCTTTAAGCTTTGCCATTGCTTCTCCTAAATCGTTTGAAAGAGGTAAACGTTGCTTAGGCTGAATAGTCTGATCAAGCTTCCAAATACCCTTTTTATACCACTTTTCTATGTTTTCTTTCTCATCGTCAGTTACGCTCCAATCTACTTTCATAGCATCAATACGCAAACGAGAGAGAAAACGAGATTCGTGAGTTCCTACCCCACCAATACATCCTAAGTCACAGGCACGACACTCAACGTAATCCACACCACCCAAACGTCCCAACTCTAGCTCTGCTAAGAGATCAATCGTGTTTCTCATGCCTGAAACAGCAACAGTTCGTAAAGGACGACGGCTAAAAGAAGAAATATGACGAGACTCACCACCAGTAATCGACCATTTGAGCCATCGATCATTCATTTTGTGGGTTCCCTCTCCAGATATTTTTGGACTTCCGGCCAAAATATCATGTACGACTCGTCGAACCGAAACAGTATATGCAATGGAGCTGAGCTCACGTCCCACAGGATTTCGTACAAGAGTTGTCTTGGCAGGGCATGGAGAAATAAGGGTAAGATCATCTTTTCTTCCTGTAACCTCACGCCAAAGAACGACACTAGACTCAAGCGGTGATTCTATAGGAATAAGTCTGCTTATAAGTTCTGGAAAATTTATTTGAATAAGGCGAATAACAGCAGGGCAATATGTTGAAATAAAGGGAAGACGCTCAGATTTTTCTGCCTCTATATGGCGCGCAATGGCATATGCAGCCACGTCAAAAGCCAATGCTTCACAATCAAGAATATCTTCCATTTGTGTAGCATGTAAAGCTTCTTTCATGAGAAAAGGTGAACCGTATGAACCAATTTGAACGTAAAAACAAGGGTCAGCAATGAGAACCACTTTTTCTTGAGATCGTAATAGTTCCCATTCATCCTCATTGAGAATTATTGCCTTCTCTTTACACTTTCTGATACACTCCCCACAATCAATACAAAGATCAGGAATAATGTGAACGCATCCAGTTAAAACACGCATTGCTTCAGTAGGGCATGACTTTATGCAATTTGCACAACCTCGACATCGTACTTCCTGAACTCTGACACCCCCAGCCATAAGCTTTCCCCCCTACTCTTTCTTAAAAAAAATAGTGGCGCTTAATACTGTTCCTTTCCCAACTTCAGAATCAAGGTGCATATCATCAGAATGACGTTTTATATTAGGTAGCCCCATACCCGCTCCAAATCCAAGCTCTCGAATTTCATCGGTAGCTGTTGAGTATCCTTCTTGCATTGCCAGTTCAATATCTGCAATTCCCGGGCCCCTATCAATAGCCCATACTTCAAGTTTATCTGTATAAACGATAAGACGTATAGTTCCTCCACCTGCATGAAGGACTAAATTCATTTCCGACTCATAGGCCACAATTGACGCACGGCGAGTAATGTCAGACGGAATTCCCAACATTTTCATAGTAGCTTTGAACTGAGTGGAGGCTTCGCCTATAGCACTAAAATCGCGGCCAGCTACAGTGTATTCTTCTACATAAGGTTCGCTCACAACCTACACCTCTCTCGCAGGGATATTACAGGGCAACACTCCTTCTCTATAAAGAATGCCACACGTTTCAAACATACTGCTATGGCTCAGGATCACCGGCATTCCTAATTGAGATGCAAGTTTAATTGCCGCTTCCTGAGGGCGCTTCCCCCGCACGAAAACGACAGCAGGAATATCTAGCATTTGAGCAGTACGTATAATTTGGACATTGGTAAGTCCCGTAAGCAATAGAGAACCCGGCCTGGCAAAGGCAAGAACGTCACTCATTAAATCAGCACCGTAGGCATATTCGATTTCTGTGGAATCAAGTAGTTCTTCGCCATACAAAATATCGCCTTTAATATGTTCCACTACTTCGCGAAGCTTCATCTTCACGACCTCCTACCTGCTTATTCTTCTCCGCCACGAACATTCACTGTAGCGATAGGTTCAAATCTGCCTTTTTTAACCTGGAGAATGCTGACCTCTCGTTCTTCAGGTCGATGCGTCTGGTCGCTGAATTTCAAAACTTTTTTGCCTAAAGACACACCTTCTATCGCTGGCATTAATGCAGCTACAATATCTGGGTCCGGAGTTTTAGCCCTGTGCAGCCCTTGAAGAAGCCACGAAGCGGCACTCCAAGCTCTACCGGCTAGAGCCCTATCTGGAACATTTTTACGAGTTATCGTCCATATCTTTCTTTCAAAAGCAGCTAAAGACAGATCCGATTCCAGAGAATATTCCTGACTTACTGCAATTATCCCCTCACAATTACGGAGGGCTGGATTAGGCTCTCCTCCATACCATAGAGAAAGAGACAATCCATCTTCGCGTTGACTTTGATAAATATTGGTCATCGCAAGGGAATCAAGCCAAAGAATAAAACAATTGGCACCAGATTGAATGCCCTCTTGATAGATAGTCTTAAAACTGTTGTCTCCAGCACCGCTCTTCCAAAAATTATAAACAGGCCATCCATGTTTTGCCGCTAATGTGGAAAATCGGTCTGATCGAGCTGACAGACCATCATCAAGACGGTCTGTTATCTGAGCTACCCCATTATCTGTTTTGAATATATGAGAGCCATAAGCTGCTAACGCTTCCGCCCGATATGTTTCAGGTAAATCCAAAGCAAAGACATAAGGAAGAATGCTTCCTTTCTCATTACGAAGAGAAAGATTTTCGCCATATGCAGAGAGAAGAACAGGCCCCTTTTCCCCTAAAAGAGAAACAAGATTGTTATTTAATGAACCTCTGACAAAACTTAGAACAGCAACGTTATTTTTCTGCCAAGCCTTTTGGCGAACCTCAAGCTCCTCTTCAGAAGGAATATCTTCTAATTCGAAAAATACGTCGTATCCGGCTATTCCTGCTGCACTTTCATTAATCTCTTGTTCAAGAACAGACAAGGCTAAAGAGATGGATTGTCCCTCTTCACTTTGCCAGCCTTCTTCAGGAGGCAGCACAGCAATAGTCCAAATCCATCCTTCCTCTAATCCTTTTTTCACTTCGTGATGCATTTCAGCGTTACATTGAGCATTTCCATATAGCAACCCCAAGAAAAAGGAGGCTACTATGCATAATATAGATAAAAAACGTTTATAAAACATAATAAAGAGACCAATTACACGCTATCGTTTATATCCGATAATGTCACGAAGCAATTTTTTGCGCGCTTGTATATGGTCATTTCCTTCCACGCCAACAGGCATAAAGCCATCAATAACACCAGCAATTCCTCGGCCTTGTTCTGACTCACATACGATAGTTTGAATTGGATTTGCAGTTGCCGCAAAGACTCTACAAACCTCCTGGCAATTTTTAATGCGATCTAAAACATTTATCGGATAGCCATTTCTCAGCAAGATAACAAAAGTATGACCAGCACTCAACTTCTGAACATTTTTGATAGCAAGATTTTTCAGATCATCAGCATTTCCATCATAACGAATAAGACAGTCGCCAGAAGCTTCGCAGAAAGCTATTCCAAACTCTAGGGAAGGAGAAGAAGTAATAAGTGCCTCGTAAAGATCTTCAACTGTTTTTATAAAATGACTCTGTCCGATAATGATATTACAATCCTCAGGAAACTCCATTTGTACTAGTTCCCATTTTTTAATTTCAGTCATGATATATCCTCCTTGTGGATAACGAATAAAATGTTAATTGTTGTTCTATTTTTATAATACTACACGTTTAAGCCCCTTATTATCAACCCATGAACCTGAAATAAGATAATTTACAAGATAGACAAAGCCTTTTTCACGAACAGGCGGCATTATTACGTGGGCGCGTTCTAAAATCTCTGGAACAGCATCAGACGGTGCTATTCGAAGATGAGCTTCATCAAAAAGTGCAAGATCGTTGCAATGATCCCCCGCCGCGACTATGATCTCAGGTTCTATACCTAACTGCTCTATATAGTGAGAAAGAGCTGCTCCTTTAGAAACTCCTACAGGAACAACGTCTAAAAAGTCATCTCCAGAACGCATTACATCAACGAAATCTCCTAATGTCTCTTCAATAAATTCTTCAAGACGTAATATCTCATGTTCATTGCCATAAAATATAATTCGAAAGACTCGATCTTTTACTCGAGGTTCCTGCAAATTATCAAATACGGGAACATCTGCCCGAGTTAAAAAAAGTCGTGTCTCTCTATCATTTTTTCGGCATATTGCCGCCTCATCAGTAAAAATTTGTAATTCTAAAGGAAAATTCCATCCAGCTTCAAGAACTTTATTTACAATTTCAGGAGGAAGACCTGCCTCCCATAAAGAACGCCCCGTCATGGGATCCATGAGGCGTGCTCCATCATAGACAATAGCGGGAGCCCACGCTCCAATAGCTTTTATATGTTCTATAGCTGTCGCAAGAATACGCCCCGTGGCAACCATAATCTGCCAGTTGTTGTCTCTAAGACGCGCACATGCAGAAACTACTTCTGGATGAACAATCTCTCCAGAAGAAAGAGTCCCGTCAATATCTGTCACGAGTATTTTTTTATTCATATGACTCCTCCCTACAAAAATAGGGTTGTGCCATCAAGACACAACCCTATACTTTCACTATTCTTCCAACGGAAACTATTTCGACGCAGCCGCTTTCTTCAGCTCTTGAACTACATCGTCTGTAATATCGATACCGCCAAAATAGACGGCGCTTTTCTCTATTACGACAGTAATCCCTTTCACTTTGGCTACAGTACGAACGGCCATCTGAGCTTCTTTAAAGAGAGGCTCCATCAAACGCTGCTCTTCCATAGCAAGCTCTCTGCGTTTTGTTTGATAGATTTCCATTTTTTTGTTCTGATCTGCTTCTTTTTCTACAGCGGTTTTCATTTCATTCTCTTTTGTTTGGCTGATTACTTTCAGTTGCTGGGTTACGCTTTCAAATTTAGGATGCTGAAAAACGATTTTTTGAGAGTCAATGACACCAATCTTCTCTTCGGCCATCGCTATACCAGAAACCATTAAAACAACCAAAATAGCAAGAGATGCAATAAAGACCCCTTTTCTTGTACCTATCATCAAAAGACCTCCTCCAAAGCAGAAAAAGTTACTCACTCCTGGGCATTGTAGCGTCGAAACTATTATACGTCTAGGTGGGAAATACGGATTCTATACCTTCTTGTGCATATTTTATCAGATAATGAAAGTTAATCATCTGTTTTTCCCAGCTGCGAAAATAAAAATTCAGCATATGCGAGATCAAATTCGTTATCAATATCTATACTTGAAGTCTCTCCCATAATATAAGGGTAAAAAGGGAAATTAACAAATTTACATGTTTTTAAAAACAACGCTACATTAACATAGTATATAGCGCCGTTAATCCTCCATGTTTTGGGAAGTTTTTGCCGGGGCATTTCAAAATATTCCTGCCCCATTAATGGAAGTAATTTTCCCTTTTCTTCTACCAAAGTTTTATATGGTGTATGGTCGGTTTCTGTAAGACTGACAGCACACTCCATTCTACGCGCTCTCGTTTCACTGATACATTCATCAATCTGGCGAAACGTTCGTAAAGGGGATGTAGGCTGAAGTAGAACTATTTCATAATTTCCCTGATAGTCTGTCCCCAGAGACTCTATAACATGTGAAACTACAGGTGCTGTTGGAGTAGTGTCCTCAGCAAGGTACGATGGCCTCATCACTATATCTATTCCCCAAGAACGCCCATATTCCGCTATTTCATCGTCATCTGTAGATAATACGCAGTGAGTAATATATTTCGATTTTAAAACTGCATCAATGGTCCACCCCACAAGTGGCCGACCATTAAGCATCCTCATATTTTTTCTGTGTACTCCCTTACTACCACCCCTCGCTGGAATGACAGCAACGCAATTCATTTTATACCCCTGCTTTCCACGAAAGTAGATCCTGAAACTGTTTTTGACGTGACGTTTCCCAAATACTTTTTCCTGATAAAGCTGCTACAAAACGTTTTGTACTCTGTCCATCTCCAAATTGCATAGAAGACGCGATTCTATTGTTCTTCATTTCTGTTGCCTTATCTATAGCTTGCACAACAGCACTGCTCTCTGCCGGAACGTTTATAATCGAAGGGAGAGAGATTCTTCCGTTCTGACGTGAGCCAATATTTATTGTGGGGATGCCATAAACTGGTGCTTCGTGAATGCCAGAACTGGAATTCCCCAATATAAAATCTGCATTCTTGAGAAATGTAAGAAAAAATTCGAAACGCAAAGAGGGGAAAAATCTGAAATGTGACGATTTTTGCAAGTCTTTGTATGAATCAAGAATAATGTCACACCCAGGATCATTATTTGGGTAGACAACGATGAAATTCTTTCCGCTTTTTTCAGCTCCCTGACAGACACCATCAATCTGATTTTTCAAAGAGTCAATTTCTGTGGTAACGGGATGAAACATGAATATGCCATATCGGTCATATTCGATCTCATAACGTTGGCGAGCATCTTCTAAAGAAGGTAAAGACTCCGAAAGCATTATGTCAATATCAGGTGATCCTATAACGTAAATAGATTTCTTGCATTCCCCCATCTGAACCAATCTTTGAGCAGACTGCTCATTAGCAACAAAATGAAGATGAGCAAGTTTAGTTATGGAATGACGTATAGTTTCGTCTATAGTCCCAGAAATCTCGCCACCTTCAATGTGTGCTACTAAGATATTATTTAATGAGCCCACTATGGCACCTGACAGGGCTTCTACTCTATCCCCATGAACAACGATCATATCTGGCGTAACTTCGTGAACGTACCTAGATAATCCGGCAACCGTATTAGACAAAACCAAATCCATAGGCTCCCCGTATATTTGGTTCATAAACACGTGAATATTCTCAGATAAGCCGTCTTTTTCAAATTCATTAACGGTGTAACCATATCTAGCTAACGTATGCATTCCTGTAACGAAAACCTTACATTCAAGCGAGGGTGCTTGCTTCACTCCACGAATCAAAGGTTTTAACTTGCCATAATCTGCTCGCGTTCCAGAGATAAACAGAATCGTTTTTTTCTCTTTCACTATAGAAGATCCTCCCATCGGAGCTGACTCCCTGCACGGATGGCTATTTTAGTTTTTCTCCCTAAAATAGCCTTATATTCACTTGCTGAAATTTCTCCTGTTCCTGGTCGCTTTACCCAAATGTTCGCTTCAGTAAGCACTTCACCTTGTGCTATATCCTTTTCTGCAACGACACAAGCATACGCAAAATCTATTGTAGGTTGTTCCTCCGGGAGTATACCTTTCTCTCCGCCTGATGCCTCATAAATAGCACGACTAGCAATAATGAGCTCTTTCAACTCCTGAGGTTCCATGGATATGGGAATATCGGGACCAGGCCAAGATTTATCTGAAGTAAAGTGTCGCTCTAAAATAGAAGCGCCGAGAGCCACTGCTCCTAAACAAGGATATATGGTTTCGCAATGGTCAGACAACCCTATAACAGCATCAGGAAAGGCTTCTCTCAGCTGTTTTAGTGCACCTAAACGCACCTTAGCGTATGGAGTGGGATACATGCTGGTGCAATGTAAAAGAGCAAAGGGAACATCATACTTTCTTAAAATATCTACAGACACACCTATCGAATCGATAGAATTCATCCCTGTACTTAAAATAACAGGCTTTTTAAAAGAAGCAACCAGTTCTACCAAGGGGTAATTGTTGCACTCCCCTGAGCCGATTTTATAAGCTTTAGCCCCTAAACGTTCAAGTCGTAAAGCTGCAGCTCGGGAAAAGGGTGTACTTAAAAAGAAAAGCCCCTTCTTCTCTACATACTGTTTCAATTGGGCTTCTTCTGCTTCAGAAAAAGAACATCTTTTCATAATATCCCAGATAGACTCTTCTGCATTTGAAGGAACAATGTTTTTTGCACTGGGAGCCATTTCATCTTCTATTACATGGGATTGAAACTTTACACATTCACAGCCAGCAAGACGTGCATCATCAATCATACGAAAAGCCTTATTTATGTCACCTTCGTGATTAATGCCTATTTCTGCAATAACCAAAGGGCGGTAGCCGTCACCAACGCAACGTTCTCCTAATCTAAAAAAGGGCATTCTTTCCACCTCTAATCACAATGTACCGTCTATATTATCGGTAGCACCATATAAAAAACTAACCGTTAAATGATGTCATTTTTCATGCACCATTTTTTTACTTCGTCATAAAAAGCTTTTCCCTTAATCAAAAGATTCGCGTTCACAATGCCATATCTTTTTTTCACATCTTCTATATTTTTTAATGTAAACTCTATTTGGTTTTGAAGTTTATTATCAAATCCTCTTTTATTTACCTCTACAACTCTATCTGACAACTGTAATTCATCGTATAAATCTACTATTTTTTTATAGCTGCTCAACGCAATTGTTGGTATTTGTTGAGCTATAGAACATACATTGCTGTGAAAACGCATCCCTAATATAACTTCACATTGTTTATACAAACCAAAAATATATTCATCAGCACCTTCACCAGTTAAGTAGGGTGCCACAACAACTCTTTTTCGCCTAAATCTATCGTCTATTCTCTCTAATAATTTATATATAGCCTCTAAATCGCTATAAATATGAGGAAAAAGTATAATCTGATATCCTTCGTATGCATAGAAAAAATTATTGATAACTCTCGCAAAACTCTCAATAAACTCTTCATACTCAATTCCTTCTATCTGTTGCTTACTAAATCTCACCTTTTTCATATCTGATACGATATTTATTCCTAACGATTTATATTTTGGGTTCAATTCAGGATAATAAAAAGGTTTCGTCTTGAAAAAGAAACCACCATCAGGAACTCTATAAATACTCTCATTATATTTATTCCCATACAGATCGTTTAAAGTTTTGTAAGAACCATCATTTCTGATACTTACCATATATTTATCCGAACTTGTAATAACATCTAAGAAAGACTCAAACTTAGAAATCGCACTTTGGGAAGCACCTTTAGCAACATCACATCCCAAAGCATTAAAAAATATGGGAACTTTTATTTGATTTAAGGTGTCAGTACTTATATTTATAGTCGTACCCGTACATGAATAGTCCCACTTTAACTCGAAGAAATTTCCACCACCAATAACCACAAAATCGAAATTATTGCACAAACTCACAAAATCCCTGCTGTTGAAATCTCTGATATTCCACGACTGATAGAATTCTCTGATCTCAAGTTCCTTATATTGGATGGGGGATCCCAACGAACATTCCAACTTGCTTCTGAAGCCATTATGATTGGCGTTATCTCCGATATTTCCATTAAAACTCGCTATATGTAAAGCTCTCAGACTTTTCATAATTAGTAGACACCTCAATTACTTATTATTAGAAGAAGGGAGTGACCGGTAAATCGAAAATTTGAGAGAAACCAACAGGAGTGCAAAAAGTCGTACAGCTACAACAATTTGCACTCCTTCTTTTTATCCTTTTACATCAAAGAGCATCCCTAGCAGATCTTCAACATGTTTTACTAAGTTCACAACTTCGTCAGGTGGGATCTTTCGAACAACTTCATCTTTAACCGTATCTATAACTTCTACCTGGAAAAGATCCGCTTCCTTAACATACTTGAACTTTAAGTTTCTATCAAAAATTTGAACTATTTCTTCTGCTTGGGTAAGGACATTCTTTAGTTCCTTTTCGTTTTTGGAAAAAGGAACTCCATTATGAAAAGTATTGCTTCTGTTTGAACTACCCCCGGCCTGCTGGTGGATAGACAAAGGAGAGAGTGTCGCGTCAACAGGACTGGAGCGAAATCCCGCTTTTGAGGAAATGTTCATAAATCCGCCACCATCCTCTGCTAGAAAAGAGAGGGGCTAAAGCCCCTCTCAAAAT
Organism: Aminobacterium sp.; assembly: GCF_034926885.1. NCBI lineage: Bacteria > Thermotogati > Synergistota > Synergistia > Synergistales > Aminobacteriaceae > Aminobacterium > Aminobacterium sp. The sequence goes on along the minus strand of NZ_JAYFQR010000020.1, from coordinate 39,432 downwards.
GTTTTTTATTCTCTCGTTTGTCTTACCGAAGCAGCTGCATAACAGCGTTGGGCAGCTGGTTCGCCTGGGCCAACATGGAGTTACCGGCCTGCATAAGGATGTTGAGCTTCGTGAAGTTCATCATCTCTTTTGCCATATCAAGGTCACGAATACGGCTTTCAGCAGCGGTCAGGTTTGTGCTGGCTGTGGTCAGGTTATTGATGGTGTGCTCTAAGCGATTCTGATAGGCACCAAGGTTGCCTCTCTGGCTAGAAACTCTGTCGATAGCACTATCAATGACAGTGATAGAGCGGCTGGCAGAATCTCTGTCAGTTACGAGTACTTTGTTCAAACCAAGGGAACGTGTACTCATATCGCCAATATAGACTCCCATATCTTCTTTTTCATTGGCACCAATCTGGAAAACAGTTGTATTATCGGCAAGGTGAACAGTTGTATCATATGTACCAGAAGAAGAAACGGTCCACTTTTTAGCAGCATCATCCCAAGCTGCGTCTAAGCCAGCCATAGCGTCGATTTCGATATCTACGTTAGGATGTACTACTCCAACAAGCTGATTGCCTGTTACTTCAACCTGGTTTACATTTGTTCCGGTATGAGCATTGGTTACCTTAACGTTAAAGGTGTTTTCAGAAGCTTTCTGAACTTCGTTCAAGCTGAGAGCTTTAACGACATCTTCGTCACCGATAAAGTTGATATTTCCAGCTTTACCTGCTACAGCACTGGAAATGACCAATGTTCCACGTACAGAATAAGGGGTATTATCGGCATCATCTTCGACGAATTTAACAAAGTTTCCTTTGTTCTCATCGCGATTGGCAGCATCCAAAACTTTAATCTGATCCAATCCAGAAGAGATCGCGTTATTCAGCTTTAATGCCAAATCGCCAAGTGTATCCTGGCTGTACAAAGTGATGCTCGCGTCTTTGCCGTCACCCTGTACAAGTTTAATTGTCTGAGGATCATCCATAAGGAATCGTCCAGAAGAAGCATCCCAGAACTTATCAAGATCTCTTAAGCTGACATCTTCATAAGCCTCGTCGCCAGCATCTAACTGACGGAAGGTAGCCTCGCCAGCAGCTAATGTACCCATATCAAATTTATATGTGGAGAGCTGAGCTGTTCCATCTTCGTCGAATGCCCAGAATTTAAGCTCTTTCTGCGTATCGTTCAAAGCATCATCGGCAAAATAGAACTGCATCTCCTGAGTATTGGTTACGCCATCAGCTGTAACGCTGAACTTCAGGCCATCTTCAGCAGCATCTGCTGCCTGACGGCTAACGTTCACTACGAACTGCTCTCCAACCTTCAAATTAGCATTCATGGAGGTAGCAACATTAGCACCTGTTAATGCATTAAAAGAAAGACCTGCTGCTGTAAGTGCGTCAAGAGCAGAAGCTCCATCTGCAGCCGCGAAATCGATTGTAATATCTTTTTCAGCGCTCTGCATAACAGCTCCGGCTGTAGATCCCACGGTCTGGACCTTTACGTTAAAGGTTATCTTCTCGCCGTTAACAGCTTTTACTTCCCACAATGTGGAACCATTAACGACATTTCCAGTAAACAATGTCTCTGTTGCGTTGCTGAGGAAATTCAAGAAGCCTGTAGGTACGCCGTCCTGAACTCCAAAGCTATGACTAATAGCAACACTTGTTGTTCTTGCACCAGTCAAGGTAGCATTTAATTTTACGGAAGTTGCGTTAGCGCTTGCATGGACAAGACCCTCTCCAGAAAGAGTTTTAATACCAAGAGCTTCTTTACCAGAAACATCAGCAATGACATCATCATGTTTCACCTTGAAAATGTCACTCTTCTGTACCTGTGTCTGACCAGCTTTAGCCTCAACAGAAAGTTTATAGTTGCCCTCAGCTACGATCTTCTGGCCATACTGGTCAATAGTACGAAGTCCGCCACGTACGAAAACCTTAGTAGAAAGCTCGTCTGTGGACCAAAGCACAGATGCAGAACCATCAAGCAACTTCTTTTTGTTGAACTGAGTCGTTCCAGCAATACGGTCAACTTCATCACGAAGCTGGTCGACTTCAAGCTGGATGTACTGACGATCCTGAGATGTGAGTGTATCGTTTGCAGCCTGAACGCTTAACTCGCGCATTCTCTGTAAAATAGAATGTGTTTCGTTAAGAGCACCCTCAGCTGTCTGAATCATAGAAATACCATCTTGAGCATTGCTGACAGCCTGATCCAATCCCTTATACTGTGCACGCATCTTCTCACTGATGGCAAGTCCCGCTGCATCGTCAGCAGCGCTATTAATACGAAGACCTGTGGAAAGTTTGTTAATGGATTTCTGAAGAGAACCATTTGTCTGGCTTACAGAATTGTAAGCAAAAAGTGCAGGAATATTATGATATACTCGCATTATTATTTCCTCCTCCTTGAGGTTAATTGTTGATTCTTCCTTGAAAAACGAATCATCTTACTACAAAAACATTACACCTCTGGGGAATTCACCTCCTTTTCTAAAACTTATATTTATATATCGACAACTTTCTCTGCTTTCTTAAGAGAAATATTCCAACAAAGTAATATTTTTTGTTCAACTTTTTCTTGTTCTTCTTTTGATACATTCATCATAATACGTTCTGCTGTCCAAGCTGCCCAGTTTCCTCCTGCCGTTTTCTTGAACCAATCATGAAAAGGATCAGTAGGCAACGAATTCAAAAGAGAAATAAAAGAGTCATTATAAGATATATCCCCCTCCCAAAAATAAGCTTCACCGTCAAGAAGAGTTGCAAGCAAGGATGGGAAGAGGGAAGAAATCTGTTGCCCCTGTCGACTCTTTCTAATATGAACTGCAAAACTACGCAAAAGAGAGGGAAGTAACTGAACTAATTTCATAGCACCATCTAGTTCTTTTTCTGGAACATTATAAGCCTCGTGCCGAACCGCAAAGATAAGACGTGCCATTTCAATATAACCATCAAGTTCCCCATCAATAAAATTCTTCCAGGCGACACACCACTCTCCGAAAAAGCCTGTATATTCTGAAGCAATCCAATCTGTAAAGAGACGTAAATCTTTATCGAGACCAGCTAGGTACCCATCTAACAAGAGTCGAGCAATTTTAGAAGGACGTTCTTCTAATAAAGATGTTTCAATCCATGGATTCCACCAATCATCGTTTCCTTCGACTATTTCTTTCCATATATTCCGTGCAGAACTTCGATCATTCTCGTTACTTTCCGAGAGTTCTTTCCAAATATAAAAAAGCTTTCCCAAATATGTGAAAACAACAGATATATCGTCATAGACCTGAGACCAGAAAAGCATAAAATCTTTATGTTTCCACCCATCAGGGAAAGGGGTATTCCAATACTTTCCTGAGGTTGAAAATATAATTATAGACTGCAATCCTATTGCTAATTTAGGAATTTCACGCCAAAGGCATTTCCACTCGTTAAGAAGAGAAAGAGAAGTCATCCTTAAATTTTTTAACGACATTTGCTGCCCTGTGTTACAAACGTTACAAACACGTTCAGAAATCTCAAAACATCGTTTTTGCAAGGATAACATTTCGTTCATAACATAAAGGGCACCCTCAGAAGAGAGTCCTCCCTTCATAACCTGCTGTTGCTTTTCTGCATATGCCACAGAAGTAAGACCTATTTCCTTCCAATTTTCAACACGACTAGCAAAGGGGACATGATTAGCTCCCTCAATCCATGCGCCACCTTCTGTACAGTTATAAACAGGGATTGTTGCATCAGCTATGCAACGCTCGAAATAGATAAGGAAGGCATACCAATGATTATTGGTATCAACAGTGGTACTTTTATCCCAACTTTGAACTTTGGCAAAATTTTTACGACCATAACGATAGTGCCCAAAGGAAGATGCGTGAGTTTTTCCGTCAACACCATAAGAAAGATCTTGGCCGATAAAAACAATCTCACAGGGATGTAATGTTTCAGCCAGATGGTAACACAAATGACTTACACATAATCCGCTTCGAATATCCGGCATTCCCATTATCTTGGCCAGGTAAGGACCAAGAGCATCGCAATTAGTTAATGATATAGGCCCCGGCCACTTCGAAACAACTGCCGGATGGACCTTACTTCCCGCTACAAAAACAGTATGAGAGGCTTGTTCTCTAAAGTTTTCTATAATTGGTTTCATACGCTGATAATTAGAACGTGAAGAATCGAGGGCAACAACTACATGAGGAGTAATTCCTTCCTTAAATAACCCCTCAGCTATTACATCATTGGCAATAATAACAGCATAATCCTGGGCTTTTTTAAGTAAGGGCAACTGTTTATCTAAAGATGGTCCTGCTGAGGCAATGATAATGGGCTTTTCTTTCCACATTTTTTGTAAAGAAGAAAGAGGAAACATCCCTTTTTTATGCACTAAACAGCCATTTACAATATTATGTGCCATCTCACTATATGCACGATCAGCATCTATAAGCTGCGAATGCATCTCTCCACTTAAAGCAGTTCTAAACTCACTTATGATCTGACGTATTTCTTGAACACTTTCTTCTCCATCTTTAGTTCTGTGAATAAAAACACAGGGGGCCTCATTCAACAATCCCCTATGCTTTTCAAATACTTGTCGCCACTGGGTTTCACGGTCGGTAGATGTTGTACCCACAACCCATGAAATTCCAGGACTGGCTAACAATCCTTCCATTTCATGGATATGCATGCTCCAATATAAAAGAGCCGGGTCTGTCTCAACAATCACAGCCCGGTTCATACGTTCTTGACTCATCGTTCTAGCAAAACTATACCCCAGGCCAAAACCAATGTACAGGTTAATATCTTCTTTGCGGCCTCCGTCCATTTCAATGAAAGTTTTTTTGCGATATTCTCTAAAATGCAATCGCCCGTCACTCTTGCGAAGTTCGACAACATTATCATCAAAACTCATTGTAAATGTTCCGTATTTTTCAGCTTCCGCATAGGATTTTAACAACTCGGCAGCTTGAGGATTACTTTTTTGCAAAGCATCTAAGTTTTTCTGCCATAAATCAAAATTCGGCGTTAATAGTCGCATTAATCAACATCCTCTTTATCCTTATGAAGAGTTTGGCGAAGAATATCTTCCGCTTCTTTAGCCAATGCAGTAGGAGCAACAGCTCGTTTGTTTTCTTGAGCCGTTTCAAGCCACAACTCTTTTCTCCAAACGCGCACATCTCTCGGGGCTTCTATTCCAATACGAACCACATCCCCGCGCACTTCAAGAATAGATATTTCTATATTTTCGCCAATAACGATAGCTTCTCCTGCTTTTCTGCTTAAGACAAGCATTACTTTTCTCCTCCTGCCGCCTTTTTCTTCATCATTTCTCTAACACTTTGAGGCAGCACTGGAGTCCTCATAAGATACTCTTCATTTTGTGAAATAATTTGCTTGGCTAACCGTTTCTCGTGGTTAACCACAACAGGAGCTCTGAGATTCGCTGTCATCTCCCAAGGAGCAGAAGGAGGAATCGTAACAATAACCATCACTGTTATTTTTGAAAAATCCCCTTCTATATCGGTCAAATCTTCTGGAGCTAATTGAAGATTATAGTTTTGCACCACCAGTTGTGGAGAAATAACTGGTAACGCCGTATCTACATCGGTCACACTTTGTAACCATTTGATGGGATTTTCGTCATCACCGGCAATAACCCATTCCTTATAGGTCTCAAAACCAGGAATCCCCTTCGGGAAGCTGATTACAGCCTCAGTTTCAATTTGCAACTCTCCAAAACGGCTTGTTTCAAGAATGCGGCTCATCACTCAGTCACCTCCGCTTTCCATACTAATTATCGTAAAAAGTCTACTAGAGTAGGTTGTATGATCTGCGCCATCATGGCAAGACTTGCCTGATAGATGGCTTCAGTCATTTTATGTTGTGTATAGGCTTCCGCTAAATCAACATCCGACACTTTGCTATAAAGCTCCGTAAGATTTAAATTGTTCTGTTGAAGTCGACTTTGGTTTGAAGTGTACCTTTTTTGTACGGCACCCTCTCGAGTTCGACAACGAAGTAAATTATCGGTAAAATCGTCGATTTTACCTAACATTATAGAGTTGATACCTTCTCTATCTTGCTGACGAACAGCATTTGCCAAATTTTCAATTACTCCAAAGAAGTCTGTTTTCTGTTGATTTGCCCCCGTACGAACAGTTATTTTTTGAGAATAGGCGCCTATCCCACCACGATTCTCCGTTTGGGCTGAAGTAGCCCCCAGCAAGGCAGTTGCATCGTCTCCCGATTGCGTGGCTTCTATTGAAAACCCTTGTGGAGACCAAAGTACAAGGCACTGATCTGCCCCATCTTTTACTAACTCGGCCTTAACTCCCTGCTCTTGAAAACGACTATTAATCGTATGAACAAGGTCTTCGATAGTAACAGGATTTCCTGCTTCAGACGGGGATATGGCAGAAAGATCTATTGTGTGTTCCATTCCATTAATAGAGATAGAGAACGTTCCATTAGCAGGAGGTGTCCACCCAGACACATCAACCGTTCCCTTAATAGCATTATCCATATTCATTATGTCACTCGCTACTGTCCCCTGCACATCGTAAACTGTCAATGGAGAACCATCTTTAGCTACTAGTCCAAATTGAATCTGACTTCCACTCTCTCCAGGGCGAGGATCATAGTAAGAGACATCTATCCAATCCCCTGCCGCTTCTCGTATCCGCCTAGCCACATCTTCAGGGGTGCTTCCAGCATCTATGGTAATGTCTACTGTCTTGCCCAATGTAGCGATGCGCAATGTTCCTCCAGCAGTTATCATATCGTCTGTCGCACCACTTCCTCCTGTAAGACCTGTCTGCACTCCCATCTGGAGGGCAAGACCTCCAGAAAAAGCAGCAAAAGAAGGATCGGAGAAGTTCATATCGCGAAGAACGACAGGCTCTCCAGTTTTCGAGAATAAAGCCCCATATTGTGTAGACGAATCAAGAATATCCATACCTAAAACATCGTCACCAACCTGGTCTACAATCTGCTCAAGTACTTTTAAACTATCAACACTATTTCCCCCTGAAGCTGAACGGACATCTTCAAGATAAATTTTTACAGTGTAATCTTTATCGCCAACTGAGACCTTCATAAGGGCAGGTAAATTTGGATCCAGAGTTGTTGCTGTGGAAAAAGAAACTGACGCTCCTGGCTCCGTTGTCATCGCCGTTGACAATCCCCATTGAGCAGCATATTGAGCGCTACTTGTTCCCGCTTTATCGTAAATAACTAACGGTTCATTGTCTTTAGGGCGCAAAAGCAACTTCTTGGTAGCGACCTCGCCGTCAAGAGTTGAAGACGTTTCAGCACTATCTGTCTGAACAACAACTTCTAACCAATCTCCGGCTACCTGACGTATGCGTTCTGCCAACTCATCAACTGTAAGCGAAGCAGAGGCTTCAATTTGCAAATCAGCTTTGTTATCTCCGCTTTGTAGCCGCCAATGTAAAGCTCCTCCACTAAGAGAAAGAGTATCTGATGAAAACTCTACACTTTGCAATGTCGTTTCCATACCTAAAAGAGAGACCAGCCCTGCATGGCTATGATCTGTTTCAGTAGTATCGGTCTCGGGCCAACTTGTCACTTGAATAGGCTCACCGGTATGGCTTACAAATTCAAGATGCTGAACCTGACTTGCAGAATCTGTTACAGTACGAACTGTAACTAGCTTACTAATGTCTCCCATATCTTTGCTTGTATTGATAATGTCAGCTATCTGGTCTAATGTGTACCCCTTCAATTCTCCCTGATCTCGAAATCCATTTTCATCAGTTGGCTGATCGATACCAGGCAACTGATCATCAGACCATCGCTCTGGGATGCGCACCTTTGCGACACGATCTCCAACCTTTATCTGTATAATTTCGGATCGGCCTTCCCACCTGAAATCCATAGGCAAAGCACGACTCTGAATAGAGTAATCCCTTCCACTTTGAGGAAAAATTTCCCGCCCATGGAAAGAGACCTGACCAACTACACCTCGCTCTACCTCAAACTCTACATGTTCTGTATTTCCAGTGTAGATAACTCGTCCCAAATCATCTCTCTTAAAGGGGGGGACAGAGGTATTTAAACCCGCCAGCAAATACCGACCTTCCACGGAGTAATTTGCTGTATTTATAAGTTCTTCCTGAAGTTGCACCATCTCTTCTGCTATTGCATCCATTTCAGTCTGGCTGAGGGCACCGTCACCAGCATAAACAGCAAGTTCACGAATACGATGAACAATATCGGTCATCTGGTTCATTGATGTATCTGTATTGGAAAGCCATGTTACGGCGTCATCAAGGTTACGACGATATTGGGTATTCTCTGTTATAGACGTGCTCAAACCAAGCTCCCGTGTCACATCGATGGGGTTATCTGACGGTCGGCTATGTTTTTTTCCTGTAGTAAGCTGATGGCTCTGTTCAAGCATTCGAGCTAAATTTTTATGCAAATCAGAAAGTAACGTCTGATGCATCATCGAGTTCGTTACACGCGTCATACTGATTCCCCCTATCGGCCTACGACACCCATACCATTAATGATACGATCAAGCATTTCATCCACTGTAGTAATATATCGCGCCATAGCATTAAAGGCTTGTTGAAACTTTATAATATCCATCACTTCTTCATCTATATTTACGCCCATAGTTGCCTGCCGCTGTGTGTCTATCTGTTCTGTTAAATGACGCTGGTTCGTCGCCATAGTCTTGGCCTGTAATCCCTTTGATCCCAAACTGGCAAGGAAAGAGAGGTAATATTCGTTTACATCAGCAGCACCATTCTGAAGCACTTTCGCCTGTTTCAACTGAGCAAGAGCCAAAGCATTACTACCGTCTCCTTCTCCTCTTGAAGCACCTTTGCCATCTCCCCTAGCCGCGGCAATAAGGCTGGGGTCTTTATCCAAATCCATATTGAAAGAGAAGTGCGCTGATGCTCCATATTTACCAGAGATAGGTTCAAAAAAGGCAATTCCAGTTGTCATGCTCGAATCACCCATGCCATGACCTGCATAATGACGAGCATTCATTTCCGTAACGAGACCATAGACAACCTCGTCGAGTTGATCTTTGAAACTTAAAATCATGTCATCTCTGGCTTCCATGGTTCCTAAAATAGAACCACCTTTTACATGATGCTTTATGGTTATTTCAGCTCTTCCAAGCCCTCTCAATTCAAAACGAAGGCCTGACGAAATTTCCTCATTGACAGTTGCAGAATAGTCAGCTTGCCGAGGAACTCGTCTCGCTTCTTTCATCTCATTCATTGAAGAAAGATATGTTTTTCCGTCAAAAGAAAAAGCTGCATCTTGGGAGGTTTCTAACCAACTTGTTGCATTATCATCACCTAAAAAGCCAAGACGTCGAGCCACATTGAGGGAGCCGTTCTCATCTCCCATTACGTTAATCCGCGACGCTTCACCTAGTACATTGCTTTCCAACGTGAGGAAATATGTTCCGGTTACTTCATCTTTTTCTATAGCCGCATGAAGCCACTCCTCAGGAGCGCTAACACCATCTTCTTCTCCGAAAGCCCCATTAATTTTGTTTCGGATAGTTTCAAGAGTATCTTCCTCAGTAACTTCTATTGATACTGTTTTACCAGACGAAGTAAGTCCTAAATTTGAAGCAATTCCGCCCTTTATATCAGTTATTGAAAGAAGATGATCATCCATAGAACGGATGGTCATTTGGTTTCCGTCTAAAGAGGCAGTAACCTGCATTGAAGAAAGACTTGTATTGAGAAAGCTATTAAGATCACTTAATGACAATTCTCCACTGAGAGACTGCGCTGTATTTGTTCCATCAGAGAGATCCCATCTTCCGTCAGTTGCATTCCACGTAATTGAAATAATTTGTTCCTCAGAACCTGCTCCAACCCGAAAGGAGTATGTGTCCCCATCTTGTCCAGAAGATAGAACTGTCTGAGACGGCATTATTTTCGATTTTGACAGCGTCCCTTGCGTGCCAACGCTCAGAGTAAAAGCTCCTCGGATATTCAATGCTTCTGTCGGTGATTGAGGACGAAGGCGAGGAGTAAAAGAAGAATCTCCTCCACCAACTTTCCACGATGTTTCAGAAGCTAAACGATCAACCTGGAGGGAATGAACACCTTCTGGAGCGTTTTGTCCCGGCATGAGATAGAGGACATCAGTATTATCAACTATATTGAAAAGGTTATCTTCCACCTGCACATCATGGAATCCCTCGTTGCCAGGTACAGGAACAGCTACAAGATGTCTTGTTTTATCCCCCTGCACCAATAGTTTCCCATCAAGGTAAATTTTGAAGTCGCCATCATCCATATCAGATGGCAATGAAACATTTATATTAATTAATTCGCTTAATTTTTCCGTCAAAAGATCGCGCTGATCAAGAAGATCGTTTGGATTTCCTCCAACTCCCTGAATCTCGGCAATCGTCGTATTTAAAGCTCCAATCTGATCTATATAATCATTTGCCTGCTGCACTTTCAAAAGAAGGTCGTTATCAAGAGCTACACGGTACTCTCCATAGTTTCTTACAAGCTGATCCATATATACAGTAAGATTCTGCGCACTACTTACTAGAGCCTCTCGAACAGAAGCCTCGTCAGGTCGTTTCTGTAGCTCTTGTAATTTAGACCAGTAATCATCAAGGGCAACTTTAAAACCTTCACCAGCCGGTTCATTAACATAAAGCTCTATCGTATTCAAGGCCTTTTCCATCGTCTCCCAATATCCCTGAACAGACGATTCCTCTCTAAACTGAAGATCTAAGAATTCATCTCTGAGACGGCGGATAGCATCAATTTTGACTCCTGTCCCAATTTGCCCGGGAACGTTGGGTCGAGAAAGGCCGGGATTTGTAAATGGATCTGTTGAAGAAGCATCTACTCTCTGACGAGAATAGCCCTCTACATCAGCATTAGATATGTTATGTCCCGCAGTTTCCATAGACCTTCGAAAATAATCCATTGCACGACGACCCATTTCGAGGCCAAAAAAACTATTAAACATAAAGGAACCCCCTTATCCGCATACGTCAAGACCATTTTTAGAGGAAGTCAGCCCCTCCAAACGCCGCCACTCAGCTATAGTTATCTCGCTTAACGTCTGACTTTCTTCTACCAACCGAGCAAGAATTGCCATCTCTGCCTGTAATTTGCCAACAATCCTCAGCAAACCATCTGCCGCCTGTCGTAATTCCCTAGCAACATCTGGCTGCATATTCTGACAAAAATCAGCAATAGTAGATGGACAATGATAGAAAGACGAAATACGCCCAGATATTCTCTGACGTTCTCGTTCTAAAGTCTCTGCCTGAAAGGCGTAATTCTGCTGATCTTTCATTAACTGTTGCAATAATTCGAGGCGCCCTTCCTTGAGCGCCTCTCTCTGCTGCACTACAACACCATGCATTTTCTGCAGAACATCAGTTTGCTGCAGAAGAATTTTCGAAAGTTCAAGGCTATCCATCAATTTATTCCTCTTTGTCGAGTAATCCTGCCCTAATAAGACACTCTGCGACCTTGTTCATATCGGGCCGATATTGTCCGTCCTGTATCTGTTTTTTAAAGTCTTCGACTTTATCAAGCCGAACATCCGGAATCTTCTTGAGTTCAACTCGCGCTTTTGCCAACTCTTTAGCAAAAGAGCTAAACTCAACTCCGTCAGTCTCCTCTGATGCCGAACGGCCCGAATGTTTTTTGCCGTTGACCTTCCCTACAGGGCTAGGGCCATAAATGCCATGAATCTTATCGATCATAATGATCACCCCGTTCTACCCTTTCTTGTATCTATTATCGGAATACTTTCAAAGTAGCTTTAGCGCAAATAACGAAGAGAAGTTGACCACGTTATAGCTGTCTCTACATGTATCGCATATTTTCTCAAAGTAGATGCCGCTCTTCGAAGAGTGGTGCCAGTAGTAGAAACATCATCAACCAAGATTACAGAGTAAACTGGCTTGTTTTGTCCGCAAAAATGAAAAACATCATCTTGCATTGTGCGTCTTTCCATTGAGGAGTGAGAAGTTTGTGTGGTTTTGTCTTTTTTCCATTTGAGCATATTAAAGACTGGGATGTTCCACTCTTGAGATATGCCCTGTGCAATGAGCTCAGCTTGATTCCATGGCCGTTTACTTTGTCTGTGAAGAGGAATAGGGACAAGAGCATCTCCTATCGCCTGAGAGATGCTTCTGGCCAAAGCTCGCCCCATAATATGCCCCAACTCTCCCCAGCCTTCATATTTCAATCTTAAAACTAATTCTCGACATATATCTTGGTGATACGCACCTGATAGAAGAGTCAAATCACCATCTATTTTTCTTTCTACTGGATGAGAAAGAAGAGATTCCAGACAAGAAAGACACCCGATAGAAGCAATTCGACCACATACGGGACATTCAACAGGCCATATGATCTGCTTTATCCATTTTGCCCAAATGAAACAAAAATATTTAGGAATATTCAATGGGACGTCGTAAAAGCATTAAGGCTCCCTCATTTCGCTCAAAACCATATTGAGCCAAGAAAGGTTCAAGTTCGCTCGTATACGTCAAAATAAGGGGGATAGACCGTATAGCCGGATGAGAAAGGGCGTAATCGATGAGAGCAGACCCAATCCCTTTGCCTTGAAAATCGGGATGAACCATTATGTCCCATAAAGATCCCCTAAATACAAAATCTGTCAGAATTCTGCAAAAAGCTATCAGTTTTTCACCGTGACGAACAGAAAAGCACATAGTGGTTCCTTCAAGCATGCGAGCTATATCCTCAAGGGAACGGCTTCGTCCCCAACGAGTAAAGCGATAAAGATCTCTTAATTCTGCCGGCGTCACAGCCTTTTTACTATCGTAAAATGCATATTCCAGTTTAGCTTTCATGTACACTTACCGCTTTCTGAAACGCCAATCCATGAACTATTTTACGCAAATCCGATTTGCGAGCATCAGCAGATATTTGAAGTTGGACAACTTGACCTGCTCCGCACTTTGGACAAATCCACATAGCACGGGCAACTCCATCTACATCTGGGGTCCCTGCTAAGACTTTAGTTTCGCCACATATTTGACACGCTACTATGAGCATCAATACTCCTCCTGTATTTCCTTATAAAGAGGTACGATTAAAGTGTCGTGATATGGAATTTTATTCGCACCGGTCCTTCTGTGTATATATCATCTAATGTTATAACCGTAACATCTACAGCTTTTTCCACTTTTTGCAGTTCTTCAACAGCATCGAAAAAATCAGTTGCATCCATTGCCCCAACCTTGCCACTTGCGGCATCTGGCATAATTCCCTCGGCAACAGCCCTTCTATTTACCTCTGCTAATAAGCTATGCAAGAAAGATTCTGCATCTCCACTATTAGGAACCCACGTCCGCTGAGCTACAACTTCACCATTTTCATAGACTAAGCGGCTGTCATAAACTTCGTACCGCACCCGAACGTCTTCACCCAGTAATATGTTTGCATCGGCAATAATTCGAACAAACTTACGAGCAGGAGCATTTATACATTCGTCCATCTTCTTTTTCTCTGTTTCAGGATCGACACCTAAAACAATTTCTTCAGCCGGTTTTCCTGTACGCAAAGACAAAACCATTTCCGCACGATGATGAAGTTCTTCAAAAGCAGATTCAACATCCTCTTTAGAACTTTTTCTCTCTATAACCTGCTGACCTAAAAGCTCGCCGGCAAAGACTGCTATCCTTCCACTTCGAACCTGCACTAATCCTTCACGAAGTCGGTCAGCTTCCTGACGAAGTGAGCTTATTTCCTGGTCTAATTTGAATTTTTCCTTCTCTAATGCTGCTTTTTCACTTTTTACCGAAGCTAATTCTTCCTGAGCTTTTTCAACCTTAGGTTGTACGGACGCAAGTTTTTGTTGAATCTCTTTGAGTTTTGTCTCTTGGGATTCAAGCTTTGTCTGACTCTCCACTAAACGAATAGACATAAGTTGAGATTCTTCTCGACTTTCTTGCAACTCGGACGTTAAATTAACAATTTGGCTTTGCAGAAATTTCATGGAAAAAAGGGCAGTTCGTACGTTCTCTGACACGACAGACATGGTGAGCAGAATTCCTATAGAAATAACAACACCGGTGAGAGCAGTAATAATTTGACTCGTATGGCGCGGCCGTAACCCAAAAAGTGAAATCCGTTTTTTACCGATGCGCATGCCAATACGATCTCCCAAGTAGGCCAAGATCGCACTCACAATTAGGAGTGTAATAATAAGTTTCCAATTCATATCAGACCATATTTGGGCCTGCACTCTTCTGCCCCCATTCATAAAATAGTATTCATGTACAGAATAACACGAAATGAGGGCAGTCACAAAGGACTCCCCTCATTTTCAGCAAAATTACAGAGTAGGAATAACAGACGGAAATTTATTCAAGTATGCCTCTATTTCTATAGCGGTGTAGAAGCGTCCTTCATTCATTCCTGGGCAAAGCAAGGCCGCTTTTCTCCAACTTTCTGGCGTAGCTAAAACTGAAGGCCAAAAGGGAAAGAGAGAACACTGCGCTGGGCGAACAGGGTAAATAGTACATCGAGCCCGTTCTGAATTGTAAAAGACACATTCACCAGCTTGTTTTTCTTTAAGGCTCGGAGGCCCCCATCGCCTTGTTTCATAATAAACCCGGAAAACAGACAAGGAGATGTTAAGCCACTCGGCAATCTTCTTCTCTTCTTCTTCAGAAACCCAAACAGCGCCTGGTTCTCCCCTACAACAGCGCCCACACCCCAAACATGTAAAGGAAAGTCCCTCTCGCCACCAAGCGCTCTCTATACTTTTAAGCTGATTCATTGTCTGACGAATTCGTATCAAGAGAGGCTGAAAGCTGATCGTAAAGAACTCTCCACAAACCAACACCGTTCTGTTTAGTTAATGCTTCCGCCGACATTTCGACAGAAAGATCTTCTAAAGGGCCGAAAGTTCTTTTTTGCTTTTTTCCTGCAACTTCTTCTGCGTCATGAAGCATATTTTTCCATAATTGTCCTAAGAGTATGCCTTCGAATTGACGGCATGCTTCTTCAAGCTGTTTCTTTTGTTCTGTTCTATGCCCTGTTTCTTGCAGCAAAGAAATAGATTGCATTGTTGTATCTATTTTATTCATGAAAGACTCCTTTTACATGACAACAAGTTCCCCGTGAAGGGCACCTGCTTCTTTTACAGCCTGCAAAATTGAGATAATATCTCTTGGTGTCGCTCCTACAGAATTCAATGAATTCACAAGATCACTAACAGTCGCCGTAGCACCCAAAGAGATGAGGCTTCCAGCCTGTTCCTCCGCCGCTATTTCTGTTCGTGGCTGAACAGCTGTTCTTCCTGTAGCAAAAGGCTCTGGCTGAACAACTTCAGGTTTTTCTGTCACACGTACTGTAAGATTTCCATGTGCCACAGCCACTGTACTGATTTTAACATCTCCGCCCATAACGACTGTACCCGTTCTTTCGTTGACAACAACGCGCGCCACCATGTCTGGTTCAACAGTCAACCTTTCAATATTTGCAATGAACGAACTCGGAGAAGAGGAGAATTGGGGAGGGATAACAATCTGAATCATCCCCGCGTCTATAGGAGAAGCGATCCCTCCAAAGCGGGAGTTTATAGCCAGAGCAACACGTTCGGCCGTTGTAAAATCAGGATCTTTCAGAAGAAGACTAATTGTTCCATTGGCAGAAAAGTTCATAGGAACATCACGCTCAACAAGGGCTCCGTTAGGAACCCTGCCCACAGTAACAACATTTTTTGACATTCTGGCCGCTCCACCTTCTGCAGAAAACCCTCCAACAAGAACTGGCCCTTGCGCAACAGCATAAACCCTTCCATCTGCACCTTTGAGAGGCACCTGAAGGAGCGTACCACCTTGAAGACTCTTCGCGTCGCCCATAGTGCTTACAGTAACATCTATTTGCTGCCCTGGCCGAGCAAAGGGAGGAAGTTCACAGGTAACTGTAACAGAGGCTACATTTTTACTTTTAACCAAACCTTCGTCAACTGTAAGCCCGAACTGACTCATGAGGTTACGAACCATTTGCAAAGACATTTTTGCCTTATCTCCAGTTCCTTGTAACCCCATAACCAGACCAACACCTACGAGCTGGTTCGAACGAATACCCTGTATATCTGCCAAATCTTTAATACGTACTGCAGGATGAACACCGGCATGGAGGGTGTTTGGCCCCATGGGAAGCAACAAAACCAAGACTAATATGCCCGCAAAAATTCTTTTCAACCACTTACTATTGTCTTTCATATATCTCTGTCTCCTTAGAAAATAGCCTGTAGTATCTGTGTGAGTATACCTGGTTTCTGAACTCTGGATAAAGCTCCTCTACCTTCAACACCTATCTCCGCATTAGCGACCTTATCGCTACCGATAGTGTTGTTGCTCTCTACGTCTTGAGGTCGAATAACACCTCGTATATGCAGCTTTAATTTTTCCTCGTGGGTAACAACATCCCTGGCCCCTTCTATAACAAGATTCCCATTGGGGAGAACTTCTGTTACGAGGCAGGTTATTGTTGTTTTGGCAGTATGCGTTCTCTCTGTGGAGCTGTCACCCTTAGTTGAGGATTTAGAAGAAAAGCCCAAGGCTTTGATAAAATTCAAAACGCCTACTCCATCTGAAACAGAATTATTATTATCTTTGCTTACATCAGTTTTTGCTTCATCCTTTGTAGTTGTTTTTTCGGCAACAACAACCGAAACAATATCCCCTATTTGGCTAGGACGTTGGTCCGCAATCCAATTTGTTGAATCACTCCAAAGAGACTGAGCTAAAAGAGGAACTCTCCAACCAGAAAATATAAAAACAAAAACACTTAAAACTATGAGTGTACGTTTTACGTTCATTCAGAATCGACCTCCACTTTACCAGGGCCTACAACACGTCCTGTTACTACAGTTCTACTTCTGTTATTCCGAACTCGAACTCTGTCACCCAGTACACCTTCATCTAAGGCTTCACCGGAAACTTCCACAATAAGCGTACCCATTCGAGAAATAATCGTCACTTCGTCTCCTCTATAAATTATCGGCTTTGTTTCAAGAAAATTGAAAGAGATCACATCTCCGTAACGACCATCTCTTTTTAAAGCAAGGCCAACTACAGATTCGACACGACTGGGTAACTCTCCTGATTGAGAAAGCTGTACCCTTCGAAGAATAACGTCATTTTCAGTAATCACGTGCCCCCTATCACACTCTCTTTGTAATACAACAGCAGGCTGATACCAAGAAATGCGCACAGGAATCGACCGAATACCACCATTGCTACGAAACTTCAAAGTGGTTGAGCCCACTCCAGGAGAGAGCGTTCCCGGGGAGATATAATCTTCTGACGGTTGGGGAACAGCCTCAGAGAGAGGTTTCACTTCAACAGCCCACGTCCAGCCTGAAATACTCCGAACGATACTTTGAAGTCTGGTTTCTTGCCTGAGCTCCACGTGTTTGGGCATTAACAGAGAGAGACGAATGCCTCCTACTCCGTTTTTTACAAGGATTTTTACTATATCATCTTGTGTCAGATATGAACCTTCCATAGGTACAGCGATCTTCCTGACATAGTTTACAATATTTTCTGGACCGTTAATTACAGATATCTGCTCAAGATATAGAGGAGATTTCTGATATGAAATATGAGCAGGAAATTCAAGAGAAAGCAGAGTTGAGGCAACCGCCGACGTAGAATACATGCCACAAGAAAAAACTGCTACAAACAACAAAAGGGTAAAAATAAAAAAAAGGCGGGCACACCAACGCTCCCGCCTTTCAAAAAGTCTCTCTGTCATCACAACCCCAACCTACCGTCGAAGACTATTAGCAATCCTCAATAGTTCGTCCGCTGTCTGAATGCTCTTGGAGTTAGCTTCATATGCACGCTGTGCAACGATAAGATTTACCATTTCTTCTACAACTTGAACATTCGACATTTCAAGAATTCCTTGATGGAGAGTCCCCAGTCCATCTTCTCCTGGAATTCCCTCTATGGCTTCACCACTAGCAGGAGTCTCTTCGAAAAGATTCCGCCCCATGGCACGAAGTCCTGCAGGGTTAACAAAACGGGCAATCTCTATTTGACCAATTTCATCGGCTTCCTGATTTCCTACGGTTTTAACAGAAACACGGCCCATATTATCTATTATTATTTCAGTAGCATCATCGGGTATCGTAATAGCAGGTTCAAGAAGAAAACCATCCGCTGTAACAATTTGTCCTTCTCCATCTACTTTCCATGAGCCATCTCGTGTATAAGCAATCTCACCATTTGGGCGAATAACCTGAAAGAAGCCATCTCCTTCTATAGTGATATCCAAAGGGTTATTCGTTACCTGAAGGTTCCCTTCCGAAAAAGTTCGAGACGTACCTACAACTTTTGTTCCTAAACCTACCTGAATTCCTGTTGGAACAGTCGTTCCAGTCTCAACAGGAGCGCCAGGTTCTCTGTCTATTTGATAAAGCAAATCCTGAAAATCAGCACGCATCTTTTTATATCCCGACGTGTTGACATTTGCCAAGTTATTTGACGTAACATCTAAATTTGTCTGTTGGGCCACCATTCCTGTTGCAGCAGACCATAAAGATCGAATCATCTCGTATCCCTCCTGGAATTAAACCGCTCTGCCAAAGGTAGAAATTAATCTTCCTGTCGTCTCATCATGGGCTGTAACTGCTCGAGATGCACTTTCATAGGCTCTGTGAGCTTCTATCATACGTACCATTTCTTCCACGACATTCACATTCGACATTTCAAGAGCACCAGACCTTACCTGTACTTCGTCCACATTTATAGGAGTACCTGAATCTGCTGTTTCTGAAAGAAGAGATTTTCCTTCCTGCTTTAAAAGTGTCGCCTTATCAAAAGTAACGACCTGCAAGGTATCAACCACTTCTCCGTCAACAATAAGCTGACCTGAATCGTCGAATTCGATAATAGAAGCTTCTCCTACCTCCAGAGGGCCTCCCTGACCCAACACAGACATTCCATCATGAGTAATAACACGACCGTCAGCGCCAATCTGGAATTGGCCTGATCTCGTATAAAAAACATTTCCATTATTATCCTGTACAGAAAAAAAGCCATCTCCCTGTAAAGCAACATCAAAGGGATTTTCTGTAATCCTCAGAGAGCCTTCGCTCTTTTTCATAGCAGTTTCAGATAGAACATTCGCAAGTGGAATATCCCCAATGGGAACACGTCCTCTGAAAATAACGCCTTCTGGCGGGACTACTTCCATTCTGCCTTCCCCGGGATCAAGTTTTTCCAAGCGATCCATTAACACCTCGGGGAAAGCCTTATTGACAGCAATTCTACCTCTAAAGCCAGCAGTATTAACGTTTGCCAGGTTATTTGCAACAACATCACCCATCCGCTCTTGTACAAGCATGGCTGACGCTGCACTATAGAGTCCTCGATGCACGGGGCAATCCTCCTACCGTATTTTCTTTCGTCCTTTCCGAGAGGAGGTCATCAATATGCCGCTTCGCCCTGTCGCTTTCAATTTATCTATCTCTGCAAGAGCTTTGCCTGTCCCTAAAGCTACACTCTCCATAGGGTCATCTGCGCAAAAACAATTTATGCCCGTCTGTTGAGTAATAAGCTCAGGAAGTCCACGTAACAGCGATCCTCCACCAGTAAGAACGATTCCTCTATCTATAATATCGGCAGAAAGTTCCGGCGGCGTTAGCTCTAAAACATTTCTAACTCCATCAATTAGAGCTTGAATCATTTCTCCTATAGCCTGACTCACAGCAGCACTGCTGATTTCTATCTGACGAGGCAAGCCCTGTACCAAATCACGTCCCTTAAGAGTCATGGTCATCTCTTCCTCTTCCTGCCCGCAAGTTCCGATCATGATCTTAAGATTTTCAGCTGTCTGCTCTCCAATTGCCAAACTATAATGCTTTCTTAGATAACGCATAATGGCTTCGTCAAATTTATCTCCGCCAATACGCAACGATTTCGAAACGACAATGCCTCCCAGAGAAATAACAGCGATATCACTTGTACCACCACCGATATCGACAATCATTTTGCCTCTGGGTTCTTCAACGTTCAGGTTCGCTCCAATAGCGGCAGCCATAGGTTCCTCTATCAGAAAAGCTTCACTGGCTCCAACTTCAACTGCTGCCTCAAGAACGGCTCGACGTTCTACGTCTGTCGCTCCGGAAGGAACGCATATCATAACCCTATTTCTAAAGAAACGACGAAAGCCTTTATTTACTCGCTTCATGAAATACTGAAGCATGGCTTCTGTCATGGTGTAATCTGCTATCACTCCATCACGGAGAGGCCGTACGGAAATAACGTTTCCAGGGGTACGCCCCACCATATTTTTGGCCTCATATCCCACTGCAAGAATTTTGCCGTTTTCAAGATCTATTGCTACAACAGACGGCTCTCGCAGAACTATTCCCTTGTTCTTTACGTAAATAAGCACTGTAGCTGTTCCCAAGTCTATGCCGATATCGCTTCCAAACACGAAAGTAGCCTCCTTATCTAAAAACATTCCCACTCTCAGAAAATATTATATGTGTTTCTACGCAAAATCAGAAGGGACGAATGTTTCCTTTACTCTTTCTTTCGATATTTCAGGAATGGGTAAAAAGTGGTGAACATCATAGCCAACCCTCCAAAAATAAAGCCCGTGAGCTGGAGCTGTCATTCCTGCATGAGTGCGATTCTTGTTATCATCGAGAAGTTCTTTGATCCATTCAGCACTTTTTTTCTCTTTTCCCACAAGATCCAGACTTCCTACTATCGAACGCACCATATTCATGAGAAAAGCATTACCGCGAATAGTAAGCACAGATAGATGTTCCCTATTTCTATATTTTAGAGAAAGAATAGATCGAACAGTATTGTCAGGACATTCTTTGATAGGGCAAAATGCCTTAAAATCATGTGTTCCTCTTAAATAAAGACACGCTTTTTCTACTGCCGATTTATTCCAATACCAGCGATTCCACCAAGCTCTTTGAGAAAGACAAGGCGGGAACGCCGGACCATGCCATATATAATATCGGTATTCTCTCCATAAAGCACAAAAGCGAGCACTAAAATTATTATCAACCAAAAAAACACGCATAACACGAACAGTCTCAGGTAGATAGAAATTAATGGCCAATACAAGTTTATGCAGATCCCAAAGAGTCGTTAATGAAAAAGAAATAACCTGCCCTTTCCCGTGAACTCCAGCATCGGTTCTTCCTGCTGCTGTTACAGTAACAACATTACCACATACGCTTTGCAAAGCCTTCTCTATATCCTCTTGAACACTTGCTGCCTGTGTTTGTTTTTGCCAACCGGAAAAGGCCACTCCATCATAAGAGATAACAGCAGCATACGTATGCATTACGCAATCACCATATGATCTACATAGATAAGAAGTGATAAGGTTACAAGCAATAAAAACAGTGCTACAGTGTCAGAACCACGCCAGTGCAAGGGTTTAAGACGTGTTCGACCATTACCTCCTCTATAACAGCGAGCTTCCATAGCCGTTGCCAAATCTTCCGCTCGTTGAAACACAATAACAAAAAGAGGCACAAGAACCGGTAGCATGGCTCGCAACCGCTGCCAAATATTTCCTTTATCAAGATTTGCCCCTCTCGCAAGTTGCGCTTTCATAATGCGATCTGTTTCATCTAAAAGCGTAGGTATAAATCGAAGGGCAATAGTCATCATCATAGCTAATTCATGAGCTGGAAAACCCAAAGGGGCTAAGGGGGAAAAGAGTTTTTCCAATCCGTCTGCCAACTCCATAGGGCTTGTCGTCAACGTAAGAAAACAAGCGAAAAGTACAAGAAACAATAACCGCAACCCCATATATATCCCCATACGGATTCCTTCTTGTGTAACAGTGACAAAACCCCATTGGAATACAGGTGTGCCTTTGGTGAAAAAGATGTGTATTAACGCAGTAAAAATAACAAGTATCATCACTGGTCGTACAGAACGAAGTACGAGGGAAAAGGGTAATTTCGAAAACAAAGTAATTGCCAATAGCAAAAGTCCCCATACTCCAAAAGCAAGGGGATGTTTCACGAGAAATATACCGGTGAGAAGAAATATTGTTCCTAATATTTTGCATCGTGGATCAAGAGCATGAACAACAGAATTCGCAGGAACATACTGCCCAAAGGTTAGATGGTTCATAAATTTCATAACGCATTCACCTTCTTCTGTATGGCTTTAAAAAGTCGTTTATGCTCCCACGTTAAAGGAACCGACCAATTTTTTTGATTAAGTGTAACTGCTAACTCCAACACTTGAGGCAAACAAAGTCCCCGCACTGGACGTTGGCTCAACTCTTCTACTATTCTCTTGGGAGGGCCTTGTACCACTTCACGACCCCCTTCAAGCACTAAGATAGAATCGCTGGCCATTAGAGCTATTTCCAAATCATGAGTAACAAAAACTATTCCACGACCCTTATCTTTTTGAGCCAATAGAAGACGAACAAGCTCTTTACGCCCCGTAGCATCAAGACCCGCTGTCGGTTCATCAAGAACTACATAGGCAGGATCTGCAGCTAAAACTGATGCGAGAGCTATACGGCGTTTTTCTCCTCCCGAAAGTTGGAAAGGATTGCGATCAAGAAAATCAAGAGAGAGTCCCACTTCCAAGAGAGAACGCTCCACTACACCTTGTAATTCATCTTCTGGAACACCCCAATTTCGCGGAGCAAAGGCTACTTCTTCAAATACTGTTTCTGCAAAAAGTTGTTGCTCGGGATACTGAAAAACTAACCCCACAAGATGCCTGATTTTACGCAGATCAGAACTCCCGGAACGAGCAACCATATTCTCAACAACAACTTCTCCCTTTTCTGGAACAATCAGAGCATTAAGATGTTGCGCCAGTGTGGACTTACCACTTCCGGTATGACCAACTATGGAAAGCCACTGACCTTTCTCTGTTTGTAGACTTATATCCTTCAAAGCCACTGTTTCTAGAGGTGTGGAAGGATGATAAATATGAGTGAGATTTTTTATAATAATTGACATAAGGCTTTTTGTACTCCATATACTGTTGCAGGCGTTCCTTCTGGAATAAGCTGCTCTGCAACCAACATTTGCCATAACTCAACAAAGGGAGGCGTTTCAAGTCCCCATTCATCAAGTTTTTGAGTGAGGCTGAAGAGTTCCGTTATGGCTCCATTCCATCGTACAGTACCGTCTTTCAAAACAAAAGCCCTGTCACAAAAGACGGTTTCTTCAAGGCGATGGGTAATATAAATTATTGTTCTTCCCTGCTCATGAAGATTTTTCAATATGTCAAGTAAATCACGACGTCCTTGAGGGTCAAGCATTGCTGTCGGTTCATCAAGAACTAAACAAGGTGGATCAAGAGCTAAAGCTCCAGCTACAGCCAACCGTTGTTTCTCTCCACCGGAAAGGGAATATGTAGGATTTTGAGCTTTATGGGATAAACCGGTAACAGAAAGGGCCCAATCTACCCTGCGACGAATTTCTTCTGGGGGAAGTCCCATATTCTCAGGGCCGAAAGCCGTGTCATCTTCTACAACTGTTCCCACAATCTGATTGTCAGGATTTTGGAACACCATAGCAACATGACTTCTTATATCCCATAGCTTTGTTTCGTCTCTCGTATCCATACCATAAACAAAACAAGCGCCCTGCGATGGTAGCAGCAGGGCGTTCAAATGTTTGGCCAGCGTCGATTTTCCCGAACCATTGCTGCCGAGTAGAGCCAGCCACTCCCCTTCCCGGACCTCTAAACAGACACGATCCAGTGCAGAACTATTCGCTTCAGGGTAGGAAAAAACTACATCCTGAAGCGAACAGACTATTTTTGGGGCCATTGCTAATCAACCAGCTCGATTATTGCCATGGGCGAACCATCGCCAAGACGTGAACCGGTTTTAATTATTCTAGTATAGCCACCAGGACGATTGGCATATCTTTTTGCCAAATCTTCAAAGAGTTTTATAGAAGCCTCTTTATGGCCAAGACGGGCACGAATAATTCGACGATCATGCACAGTTGCCCCTTTAGCTCTGGTAATAAATTTTTCGGCTACACGGCGAAGTTCTTTCGCCCGGGTCACCGTGGTGGTAAGGCTCTCTTCTATAAAAAGACTCGCAGCCAGATTGGAGAGCATCGCTTTACGATGACTTCCATAACGGCCAAGCCTTCTATGATCCATACGGTGTCTCATGGAACTAGTCCTCCTTTACTGCTTTCTCTTCGCTCTTTTCTGCGCTCAGGCGAAGTCCCTGCTTTTCAATTTTTTCCTCTATCTCTCGGAGAGAGATTTTACCAAGGTTACGAATTTTGAGCAGGTCATCCCGGGTTCGCGTTAAAAGATCACCGATAGTATGAATTCCACCTCTTAAAAGGCAATTCTCACTACGAATCGAAAGTTCAAGCTCTCGTACAGGTCTGGAAAGAAGATCATCTTCTTCCTTTGCCGCTTCAGCAGCTTCCATAGAGGTTTCTTCTGCTAAAAGAGCCGCTTCATCTTCGTCTACGCCCTCAAGAGGATGTAATTTATCAACGTCTTCCACTATAAACCCAAAATACGTGCGAATAATTTTCGCTGCCTCGCCTACAGCAACATCCGGCGCCACTACGCCATTCGTTGTTACGTTTAAAACTAGCCGCTCGTAGTCAGTTCGTTGTCCGACTCGTGCTGCTTCTACATCGTAATGCACTTTCAGCACTGGAGAATAAATTGCATCAATTAAAAGAGCGTCTGCTGGAAGGTAGGCGGGTCTCGGTCGATCGATGGTGGCATATCCAGCCCCCTGCTCGATGTAAAGATCCATCGATAATTGGGCGCCATCTTCCAGTACGCATACTGGCGCGTCAGGATTGATAAATTCAATCTCGCTATCAGGCTGAATATCAGCAGCGACAACTTCCTTGGGTCCCTCAGCTTCAAGATGCAAAACTTTTACATCTTTGCTATATGAACGGACTGGAATGTGCTTTAAATTCAGCATAAGCTCAATTACGTCCTCACGAACACCAGGAATGGTACTGAACTCATGTAGAACACCATCAATACGGACTGAAGTAATGGCCGCCCCCTTTACAGAGGAAAGCAGCACTCGTCTTAACGCATTGCCAAGCGTAACACCGTATCCTCGTTCAAGAGGTTCGACAATAACTCTTCCAAAAGTCGGGCTACACTCTTCAATTCGAATCTCAGGCCGCATTAGTTCCACTTTGTCCAACACCTTTCACGCCTACTATCTGGCATAGAACTCAACAACGAGCTGCTCGTTGACGGGAACATCAATCTGTTCACGTACGGGAATGGAAATAACTTTTGCTTCCATCCGCTCGGTATTAACTTCCAGCCATTCCGGAATAGTTCTAGATGCTGCAACTTCCGCGTTTTCACGAATGAGTGCAATATCTTTGCTGCTTTCCGCAACAGCAACGACAGAACCGGCACGAAGAAGGTAGCTGGGAATATCTACTTTGCGTCCATTTACAGTTATGTGTCCATGAAGAACGATCTGTCTAGCCTGGTTTCTGCTTGAGGCAAGTCCCATACGATAGACAACGTTATCAAGACGACGCTCAAGTAACTGAAGGAAATTATGACCAGTTACTCCTGACAATCTTGAAGCTTCTGCAAACAAACGTCGGAATTGACCTTCGTTCATGCCATAAAAACGGCGTAATTTCTGTTTCTCTCGAAGTCGGAGTCCGTACTCGCTCATCTTGGCGCGAGGTCTCCCCTTCTTCTGTTTACTTTTATTCTCTCCCCGTGTTATTGCACACTTTTCTGTAAAGCAGCGATCGCCTTTAAGAAAAAGTTTCACGCCTTCAGCTTTACAGAGACGGCATACGGGTCCTGTATATCTGCTCATAAGATGTCTTTCGCCTCCTTATAGGGGTGAAATTAAACTCTGCGACGCTTCGGCGGTCTGCAGCCGTTATGGGGAATTGGCGTCGCGTCTTTAATCATGTTAACCTGAAGTCCAGCTGCCTGAAGAGAGCGAATAGCAGACTCCCGTCCTGGGCCAGGACCTTTGACTACAACATCAATCTCCTTCACCCCATGATCCTGGGCTGTTTTAGCCGCCTGCTGAGCAGCAATCTGGGCAGCAAAAGGAGTGGACTTACGAGTTCCCTTGAAACCTACATTACCGCCGGATGCCCAAGATAAAATGTTTCCGCTTTTATCACTGATGCTCACTATAGTATTGTTGAAGGTAGAGAAGATGTGAGCAACACCGTAACTTACATTCTTCTTTTCTTTTCTTTTTCCTCTACGCTGTGTACGTTTGGCCACGTGCGTCAGCCTCCTTGATGATCAATCTTTAATTCTTACTTACCAGCCTGTTTCTTCCCAGCTACGGTACGGCGTGGCCCTTTCCGTGTACGAGCGTTCGTCTTAGTCTTCTGACCACGAACAGGAAGTCCCAGCCTATGTCGAAGTCCCCTGTAGCAACCAATATCCATCAAACGCTTGATATTCATGGTTACTTCTCGACGCAGGTCTCCCTCTACTTTGTAATGCTCCTCAATTTCTTTTCGAAGCTTCTGAGCTTCTTCTTCTGTAAGATCCTTAACTCGCGTGTCAGGGTTAATACCTGTCGAAGCGAGAATCTTATGAGAAGTTGGGAGCCCTATTCCATAAATATATGTAAGCGCTATCTCTACTCGCTTTTCGCGAGGCAGGTCTACACCAGCAATACGGGCCATATGCTCGTTACCTCCTTGCACCCTGTCTCTGTTTATGGCGCGGATTCTTGCTGCATATAATCCGTACCACTCCTTTTCGCCGAATCACTCGGCAATGCTCACATATCGGTTTAACCGATGGTTTGACTTTCATTTTTTTCCACGCTCCTCCGAGAAAACCTTCACCTAGCCAAAGAGGCCTTGGATACTCGACATATCTATTTTGCTGCTTTCACCAGCCGCGGTTTAAGCATAAGGGCAGATAAATAAGTTATTTATATCTATACACTATTCGTCCGCGTGTCAAGTCGTAAGGTGAAATTTCTACTAAAACTTTATCACCTGGGAGAATACGAATAAAATGCATTCTCATTTTACCCGACACATGGGCCAGAATTTTGTGACCATTGTCTAATTCTACCCTAAACATGGCATTCGGAAGCGGTTCTATGACGGTTCCACGCACTTCTATGACATCGTCCTTATTGGCCATACGGATTAGTCAACCTCCCTGCTTCTGAGTACTGTTCATTTCCCTTACTTGCGAAAAAAGATACTGCAAACGTCCTTTATCTAATTCCTTGCCTCGGGAAATTTTATCTTCCACTTCATCCAAAATCCAGCGCGTCCCTTGAATATGACT
The DNA here is from genome assembly GCF_034926885.1 of Aminobacterium sp. Classification (NCBI taxonomy): domain Bacteria; kingdom Thermotogati; phylum Synergistota; class Synergistia; order Synergistales; family Aminobacteriaceae; genus Aminobacterium; species Aminobacterium sp. Next base: position 12,147 of record NZ_JAYFQR010000020.1, on the reverse strand, counting down.
CGGATTTTTAGCTTTAGGTTTAGAGGCTGGGAACTTGCCGCCGTCTGAAACATATATTCTGTTATTTTCAGATTGAACCTTTACAACGACGTACCATTTGCCAGCATCTTTTCCCTTCCTTGATATTACAACCTGACCGACGCGAAACATATATTCTCCGTTCAGGCCCATTCCCAAGGAGTAAGTATCTCAACCCCATCATTTGTGATGAGAACGGATCTTTCAAAATGAGCAGCATCAGAACCGTCTGCTGTGAGAACAACCCATTCATCTGAACCTACGACAGTCTCCTCCGCTCCCGACATAACCATGGGCTCTATAGCTATTGTCATTCCAGCCTTGAGAGTTACGCCTCTGCCAGGATACCCGTAATTCGGAACCTGAGGTGGCTCGTGCAGATGTTTGCCAACACCGTGACCGGTATAATCCCGAACCAATCCAAATCCTTTGGGAACAACATACGATTCCACTGCATGTCCTATATCCCCAATGGTACTCCCAGCTTTAGCTGCAGCTACACCTCTATTTAAACTTTCAAGAGTCACATCAATAAGCTCTTGGCGTTTCGAAGATACTTTCCCAACTGGATAAGTACAAGCCGCATCACCATAGTATCCATGGTAGCAAGCACCTACGTCAATACTTATAATGTCGCCTTCCTCAAGAAATCTATCGGTAGAAGGAATTCCGTGAACAATCTCGCTGTTTATAGAAGCGCACACTGCACCTGGAAAAGGTATGGATATTCCTGGAACTCGATAGCCTTTAAAAGCAGGTGTCGCATCTTCTCTTGCTATCAGATCTTCGGCAGCTTTATCAATTTCTGCTGTTGTAATGCCAGGCCGAACAATTTCAGCAATAAGGTCTAAAACATCTGCAACTATTCGACCTGCTTTCCGCATATACTGAAGATCTTTTTCTTTCTTTAAAGTAATCATTCAGCTACCTTCTCGTTGACAAGTGCTTCTATTTCCGCCATAACACTAGAACTTGATGTCCCAGCATTGACTCGTCTTAGAAGCCCCTTTTCATCGTAATAAGAGATAAGAGGTGCCGTCTGATCGTGATAAACTTTGAGACGATTTCGAATGACTTGTTCCTTGTCATCATCTCGCTGGAAAAGATCTCCTCCACATTTATCACATTTATCGCCTTGAGAAGAAGGTTTAAATGATACGTGATAAATCTCTCCACACTGGCGACACATACGACGGCCGCAAAGACGATCAACTACTATATCATCAGCTACGTCCAGTAATATAACAGCGTCAAGAGAAAGGTTCATATTTTCAAGCAACCCGTCGAGGGACTCGGCCTGAGGAACCGTTCGCGGAAAACCATCAAGAAGAAAACCTTTTTCGCAGTCTTTTTCCTTGAGTCGTTCTCCCATCATCTTAACGATCAGTTCATCTGGAACAAGCTTGCCCCCATCCATATATTTCTGGGCTTGCTGACCAAGCTCTGTTGCATCTTTTACATTTTGACGAAGCATATCCCCAGTGGAGATATGTGCTACATCGTACTTAGCTTTTATTTCTGCCGCCTGTGTTCCTTTTCCTGCACCTGGCGGTCCTAGCAATATAACTCGCATTATATTTACATCCCCTTTAGAATCGGAGGAAGCTTCCGCCTTTGGAATCACGGCGCTTGAGAATTCCTTCGTAGTGGCGCATCAGAAGCTGCCCTTCGATCTGATGTACAGTGTCTAATGCCACACCTACAACGATGAGAACTGCTGTTCCCCCAAAATAAAAACTCGTAATTCCCATGAGATTGGTCATTAGAGTGGGAACAAGAGCGATAATAGCGAGAAACACAGCTCCACCAAGAGTGATCCTTGACATAACCTTCTCAATAAACTCTGATGTGGGACGACCCGGGCGTATCCCCAAGATGAATCCGCCATACTTTTTCATATTATTAGCAACATCAGCTGGGTTGAAAACCACTGCTGTATAGAAATAAGCGAAAAAGATAATGAGCGCAACGTAAATAACCATGTAGGTTGTACTGCCTGGCTCAAATATCCTTTGGAACATCAATGCAATATCGCCAGTAAAGAAGCGTGCAATAGAATAAGGGAACAACAGAATTGATGATGCAAAAATTATTGGCATAACACCAGACTGGTTCACCTTCAAAGGTATGAAAGTGCTCTGTCCTCCGTAGACTTTGTTTCCAACCACACGCTTGGCATATTGTACAGGCAAACGTCGCTGTCCTTCTTGCAACAAAATACATCCAGCTATAACGGCAATCATAAGCGCTATGGACACAACTAATGCAAGAACACTCATTTCTCCTAAACGAAGCATTTGCCAACTTCTTAAGATAGCTTCTGGGATACGAGCTACAATTCCTGCAAAAATAAGCAATGAAATTCCGTTACCTATTCCATGGTCCGTAATTTCTTCGCCCAGCCACATAACGGCCACGGCTCCCGCAGTAACTGTCAAGATAACAATAATTCCGGCAAAAAGTCCGCCATAGAAAATTCCTAAACGGCCAAGCCAGAATGTCATACCAATTGCTTGAATACCAGCAAAAAGGATCGTACCCCATCTTGTGTATTGAATAATCTTCTTTCGCCCTTCATCGCTTTCTTTCTGCATCTTTTCAAGCGCAGGGAAAACGACCACAAGAAGTTGTAAAACGATGCTCGAGTTAATGTAGGGGGTAACGCCGAGAGCGAAAATACCAAATCGCCTCAGCGCACCGCCTGCAAAAATATCAAGGAACCCGAGCACACCTGCGCCCTGCTCGAAGAGCCTCGCCATAGCAGCTGTATCAATACCTGGCGTTGGGATATGGGCGCCAAGACGGAAAATAAAAAGTACCCCAAGAGTAAAAAGAATCCGTCTTTTTAAATCTGGCAGCTTAAAGGCGTCCCTGAAAGAATCAAGCACTTAGATCACCTCAGCCTTCCCACCAGCAGTTGAAATTTTTTCAACCGCCTGGGCACTGAAGGCCTGGGCTTTTATAGTCAGGCCCTGGGAAATTTCTCCTCTCGCGAGAATTTTTACTGGGGTTGTCAAGTTTCTAATTAGTCCCGCTTTGTAGAGCTCTTCTGCTCCTACAACGGAACCACTCTCAAAACGATCTGCAATTTGCTCAAGATTGACTATCTGATACGTATTTGCAAATCGAGCATTGTTAAATCCACGTTTAGGAATACGACGAGTAATCGGCATCTGGCCGCCTTCAAAACCTGGACGAACTCCTCCGCCAGCTCTTGATTTCTGACCCTTTGTTCCTTTTCCCGCAGTCTTTCCTGTGCCACTTCCATGGCCCTGACCCAAGCGTTTTGCCTTGCGTCTGGAGCCAAGAGCAGGTCGAAGATCATGTAAATTCATGCTGCGTCCCTCCTAGTCTTCAACAACAGTCCACTCAACAAGGTGGTGGACCTGATTGATCATTCCGCGAATTTGGGGGACATCCTCGTACTCAACTGTGTGATGCAATTTTTTGAGTCCGAGTGCCTTAATTGTCTTCTTCTGACGAGCCTGCTGTCCAATTGCACTTCTAACCCATGTTATACGAAGTTTAGCCATTAGGACTGACCCCTCCTTATTCTGCCTCTGGCTGAGCGGCTTCAAGACCCCTCAGACGCACAATTTCGTCGGGCGTCCTCATCTCGCGCAGGGCCTCTAATGTCGCCCACGCAACATTGACAGGATTAGATGTTCTACCAATAACTTTGGTCAACACGTCTTTTACGCCACCAAGCTCCATGATAGCTCGGACAACGCCACCCGCAATAACTCCTGTACCAGGAGCTGCTGGTTTCAAAAGAACATGTGCTGCTCCAAACTGCCCGTCAACAGGATGAGGGATAGTATTGCCAACTTTTTTAAGTTCATGAAGGTTCTTTGTCGCTTTATCGATTCCCTTACGAACTGCTTCAGAAATTTCCTTGGCTTTCCCCATTCCTACGCCTACATAGTGTTCGCCGTCACCAACAACAACGAGTACGCTAAATTTAAAGCGCTTACCGCCCTTTACAACCTTGCTTACTCTATTGATGGCAACTACGCGTTCGCTGAGCTCTAAGCCTTTAGCGTCAACACGTTTTATGGTCATCCTCGGTCCTCCCTCTTAAAACTTCAGGCCTGCTTCACGGGCCGCATCGGCAAGGGCTTTGACCTTTCCGTGGTACATATGTCCCCCACGGTCAAATACCACTGCTGAAATACCCTTTTCGAGCGCGCGCTCCGCAACAAGCTTGCCTACGGCTACAGCCGCTTCCATATTGCAGGTTCCTGCTGAAAGGGTCTCCCTGAGGCTTTTATCGAGTGTCGAAGCCGAGGCAAGGGTATGCCCAGCTACATCATCTACAATCTGAACGTAAATATGGCTCAGACTGTGATAAACAGCCATTCTTGGGCGCTCCGGTGTTCCGGAAACAGTTTTCCTGAGTCTCCGGTGCCGGACGATACGCATTTGGTTTCTACTATTCGTCTTCATCAACGTCACCTCAGGTTACTTGGCACTGGCTTTGCCGGCCTTACGAATAATATATTCGCCAGCATAGCGGATACCTTTCCCTTTATAGGGCTCAGGACTCCTGAACTCACGAATGATCGCCGCTACCTGACCTACCAGCTGTCGATCAATACCCTTTACCGAAATCTTTATAGGACTTTCTGTTGAAATCTCAACACCCTTTGGTGGATCATATTCGATAGGGTTTGAATATCCGACATTGAGAATTAACTTCTTCCCCTGCATCTGAGCACGGTATCCTACACCGACGATCTCAAGTTTTTTCTCGAAACCCTCAGTTACTCCCGTCACCATATTGGCAACGAGTGCTCTCATCATTCCGTGAAAAGCTCTTGTCTGCTTTTCGTCGTTATCCCGCGCTATCACAATTGCATTGTCCTCTACAGAAAGAGCAATGCCCTGCACGAGATCACAGGAGAGCTCACCTTTAGGTCCTTTAACTAAAACCTTATCGTCTTTTGTAGTGACCGTTACTCCCTTAGCGAGAGGAATATGTTTACGTCCGATTCGTGACATAAGCGTTCCCTCCTCGCTTACCAAACGTAACAAACAACTTCTCCGCCAAGACCAAGCTGAGATGCCTCAGCCTCTGTCTTCAAGCCCTGGGAAGTGGAAATGATAGCTATTCCAAGACCACCCATGACTTTGGGGAGATTGTCTTTACCAACATAGATCCTGCGCCCTGGTTTGCTGATTCTGCGAAGTCCCTGAATAACACGTTCTCTATTAGGACCGTAATTCAGAAAAACACGCACTACAGCATAGGGTTTTTTAGGATCGTTAATTACCTTGTAATTTCGGATATATCCCTCTTCTTTCAATATTTTTGCAATATTGAATTTCACATTACTGTGAGGGACATCTACGCTTTCGTGGTAAACCACATTAGCATTCCGAATCCGTGTCAGCATATCAGCTATTGGATCGGTTACGTACATTCCTGTGACCCCCTTATGTTCACTCTCGCCTACCAGCTGGACTTGACGACACCGGGGATTTTCCCCTCTCTCGCCAATTTGCGGAAGCAGCAGCGGCACATATCGAACGTACGCATATAAGAGTGAACACGTCCGCAAAGCGGGCATCTGTTATACTTCCGCACCTCAAACTTTGGGGGCTGCTTAGCTTTATATTCCATTGCTTTACGAGCCATAATTTTTTCCCCCTTATTCCTAACGGTTGCTGAAAGGCATTCCCAGCTCTTTCAGCAGGGCAAAAGCCTCTTCATCCGTCTTCGCGGTAGTTACTATGGCTACATTCATACCGCGTGTTCGAATAACATCGTCATAGTCAATTTCCGGAAAGATAAGCTGCTCTCTTAAGCCAAGGTTATAATTTCCTCGACCATCGAAACCTTTTCTGGAAACTCCCTGGAAGTCTTTAATTGTCGGCAAAGCCAAAGACATCAGACGATCCAGAAACTCCCACATACGGCCACCACGAAGAGTAACTTTACAACCAACTGGCATACCCTGACGAAGCTTAAATCCAGCAATGGATTTCTTCGCGCGCTTCATAAGAGGCTGTTGTCCAGCGATTGCTCTAAGCTCAGCTATAGCAGCATCCATAAATTTGGAATCAGTCTTAGCTTCACTTACGCCTATGTTGACTACAACTTTAGTAATACGTGGAACCTCCATCACATTGGAGTATTTAAACTGCTCTTTCAGATGAGGCACCACTTCGCTCTTATACTTATCAAGGAAACGAGGATTCATTGTTGTGCCTCCTTATGCCCGATCCACTATTTCGCCGCACTGCTTACATACTCTAACCTTTTGTCCACTCTCAAGGTAGGCTCTGCTTACACGAGTTGCCTTACCACAAGTGGGACAAACAAGCATGACTTTTGCGGCGTAAAGAGGAGCTTCCTGTTTTACAATCCCGGCCTGAGGATTTTGAGGAGAAGGTTTAACATGGCGAGTAACCATGTTTACGCCTTCTACAACAACTTTTTCCTCCTTAGGAAGATTACGAAGGACTTTGCCTTCCTTCCCCTTATCTTTACCGGAGATAACTTTAACTAAGTCTCCTTTTTTAATTCTCATTTTGCTCATTATGGCATTGCCCCCTTAGACAACCTCAGGAGCCAAAGAAAGTATCCTCATATACTTCTTGGCCCGGAGCTCTCTTCCGACAGGCCCGAAGATACGGGTTCCTTTAGGATCTCCGTTGTTGTCGATAATAACAGCTGCGTTGTCGTCAAAACGGACATATGAACCGTCAGGACGGCGCAGTTCTTTTCTCGTACGGACAATGACTGCTTTTACAACAGAACCCTTAGCGATATTGCTATTTGGAATGGCCTCTTTGACGGAAGCAACAATAACGTCTCCTATGGTTCCATAGCGCCGTCCGCTTCCGCCTAGAACCTGGATGCACATCAAGCTTTTCGCACCAGAGTTATCTGCTACATTAAAGACTGTTCTAAGCTGAATCATGACCTATTCCTCCTCGGCCAATTCGTCAGCAGCTTTATCAAACACTGGGGCTCTTTCGATAACTCTTTCAAGAACCCAGCATTTTCTGCGACTCATGGGTCGGGTTTCAGCGATGCTCACTAAATCACCTAGCCGACAGGTATTTTCTGGATCGTGAGCCATATATTTAGTACTTTTAACTATCCGCTTTCCGTATAAAGGATGAATGTCGTGTCGAGTTACACGGACAACGATAGTTTTGTCCATCTTTTCGCTGACTACGGTTCCGACCCGTCTCTTACGATGGGGTGAACGTGCCTCCATCAGTCGTTACCTCCTTCCAGCAGCGCTTTCTGCCTGCTGTTTCTCTCGCACTACCGTCAGAACTTTAGCAATGGTCTTCTTTACTACATTAATCCGGCTTGTATTCTGAAGCTGACCGATTGCATTTTGAAAACGAAGATTGAAAAGCTCTTCTTTATACTGACGATGTTTCTCTTGAAGCTCTTCTAGGGTTAAATCACGCAAACTCTTCGCATCCATTTCTATTCACCACCCAGACCTTCACGGGCAACAATTTTGACCTTTACAGGCAGCTTATGGGATGCAGTTCTGAAAGCATCTTCCACTACTTCCCTAGATACTCCTGCAACTTCAAATAAAATACGCCCGCGTTTGACAGGGGCGACCCAAAATTCTGGCGTTCCCTTTCCTTTACCCATACGAGTTTCAAGAGGCTTCTTTGTAAAAGGATGGTCTGGGAAAATACGAATCCAGATTTTTCCGCCCTTTTTCATTTTTCTCGAAATAGCAATACGGGTTGCCTCTATCTGACGAGCTGTGATCCAAGCACAATCCTGAGCCTGCAAACCATAGTCGCCAAAAGCCACTGTAGCTCCACCTTTAGTTTTACCGCGAAGAAGTCTACGATAGGGCTTCCGGTATTTTACTCGTTTTGGCATAAGCATATCGGACTACCCCCTCTTTCTAGAGGGTCTGGGCTGAGCTGCTTTTTCAGCATCCCTATCTCTAAAGATCCAGACCTTGACTCCAATAACGCCATACATGGTTTGAGCCTGAGCGAAACCATAATCGATATCAGCTCTGATGGTAGAAAGAGGAAGCTGCCCCTCGTTATACCACTCTGTCCGGGCTATTTCAGCTCCGCCAAGACGGCCGGCACACTGTACTTTAATGCCTTTTGCTCCGGCTTTCATTGCACGGAAAATAGCCTGTTTCATTGCTCGTCTGAAGCTCACTCTGCGTTCAAGAGCAGAACTTACGCTTTCAGAGACAAGCTGGGCAACGACATCTGGATTTTTGATCTCCTGAACGTTGATCATTATCTTAGATCCCGTCATTTTTTGAAGCTCGTCTTTTACTGCCTGAATCTCTGATCCGCCTCGTCCAATTACTACACCAGGCCGGGAGGTCCAAATTGAAAAACGAACTACATTGCCCACACGCTCAATATCGACTCTGGAAATTCCGGCATGTGACCATCTATCCAAAATCCACTTTCTAAGAGCGAGATCTTCATGGAGCTTTTTGGCGTAATCCTTGCCTGTAGCGTACCATTTTGATTCCCACTCCGTTACCACACCTAATCTATAACCAACTGGGTGAACTTTCTGTCCCACGAGTTCCCCCTCCTTAACGTTCCGCAACGATGATCGTTACGTGGCTGGTACGGTGACGATAGGGATGAGCTCTTCCCATTGATACTGGGCGGAAACGTTTCATACTCGGTCCCTGATCAGCCGTAGCTTTGACAACCCGCAGCTTGTCAGTATCCATACCATAATTGTGCTCGGCATTGGCTACTGCACTCTGCAATACCTTGCTGACGACCCTCGCTGATTTCTGAGAACTATATTTGAGAATCATCATCGCTTCATCAACTTTCTTCCCTCTAATAAGGGGAAGAATGCGTCTCACTTTATAAGGAGAAATACGCACTTGTCTGGCAAGGGCTTTTGCTTCCATTCCCATCACTCCCTTACCTCACTCTCGAGGAGCGTTCCTGACCCGCATGACGCGCTGATTTGCGTGTTGGGGCGAACTCTCCAAGTTTATGTCCTACCATGTTCTCACTTACATAAATAGGAACATGAATTCGACCATTATGTACCGCTATTGTATGACCAATCATCGCCGGAACGATTGTTGAACGTCGGGACCAGGTCTTCAGAACCTTTTTATTCCCGGAAACGTTCATATCCTCTATCCTGCGAAGAAGTTTAAGGTCAACATAGGGCCCTTTCTTTGTTGAACGAGCCATATTTAGTCCCTCCTAACGCTACTTCGCATACCGGCGGCGAACAATAAGCCTATCAGAAGGCTTGTTCTTCCGGGTACGATAACCTTTTGCCAGTGTGCCCCAAGGAGAGACAGGATGTTTATGAGATTTACTACGTCCTTCTCCACCACCAAGGGGGTGATCCACTGGGTTCATAACCATTCCGCGAACCATAGGCCTTTTGCCCATAAGGCGAGTTTTACCAGCCTTACCAAGAGAGATATTCTCATGCTCTACATTGCCTACCTGGCCAACTGTAGCCATGCATTCATTTAAAACAAGACGAAGCTCTCCGCTCGGCATTCTGATGTAGGCATACTTGCCTTCTTTCGCCATAACCTGAGCTGAAGTACCAGCGGAACGTACCAACTTTCCGCCACATCCAGGTTCAAGTTCTACGTTATGAACAACTGTACCAACCGGCATATCTTTGAGTTTCAATGCGTTACCTGGTTTAATATCCGACTCGGGTCCCGCAACAATCGTGTCGCCAACATTTAAATCTGCTGGAGCCAAGATATATCGTTTTTCACCATCTACGTAGTGAATCAACGCAATACGAGATGAGCGGTTAGGATCATACTCAATTGCGGCAACTTTTCCAGGCACACCGATCTTATCGCGTTTAAAATCGATAATCCGGTAGAGACGCTTCATGCCGCCACCACGATGGCGCATTGTTATACGACCAAGGTTATTCCGTCCACCAGACTTTTTCAAAGCGGCAGTCAGGGCGCGTTCAGGCTCGCTTTTCGTAACATCGTCATAAGACTGGCTCAACATGGCTCTGCGGCCTGGCGTATAGGGTTTGAAGTCTTTTACAGACATATTAATCGTCTCCCCCCTCTAAATACTCGCGCCCTCGAAGAACTCGATTCGTTCGCCTTCTGGAAGGCTTACAATCGCTTTCTTCCAAGAACGGGTTTTTCCAAGGAAAACTCCCATTCTCTTGGGCTTTGCGTGAACTCGAATGATATGAACATTCTTAACCTTAACCTTAAAGACCTCTTGTACAGCCTCTTTTACCTGGATCTTATTGGCGCTAGGGTGCACCTCAAATGTATATTTATTATGCTCCATCAATCTGCTGCTCTTCTCTGTTACGATTGGCCGAATGATGATGTCATGAGCAAGGAGTTTCATATCGAGTACACCTCCTCGATCCGGGCTATAGCTTCCTGAGTCAAAACGAGACTCTGGTAGTTAAGAAGATCATAAACGTTGATATTACCAACATTAATTGCTCTTGCCCCAGGAATATTTCTTACAGACTTAGAAATAGCTTCATTGGGCTCATGAAGAACGATCAGAGGTTTCTTTACACCAATCTTATCAATAAACCCGAGCATTTCTTTTGTCGATGGGGTTTCGAGATTAAATTTATCCACTACTGTTAACAGGTTATCTCTAACTTTAAGAGATAGTGCACTTCTCATAGCAAGACGACGAACCTTCTTATTAACCTTTTGACGATAATCTCGAGGTTGTGGTCCGTGAGCTACGCCACCTCCGACCCAGATCGGTGATCGGGTACTTCCGTGACGAGCACGACCTGTATGCTTTTGGCGCCAAGGCTTTCTTCCGCCGCCGCTAACGTCTCCTCTTCCCTTACAGCTGTGGGTACCCTGACGAAGATTCGCCAGCTGTGCCACAACTACCTGGTGCATGGCCGGTACATGAATCGGCGCAGCAAACACAGAGTCGGAAAGCTGGAGGTCACTTACCTGTTCACCCTGAAAACTAACAAGCTTTACGGTAGGCATAATCGTTCTGCCCTCCTTCTGTCCCCGACCTAATCCTGCTTAAAGACCGTAACGATGTCATTTTTCGCACCGGGAACGGCCCCTTTGACAAGCAGAAGATTGTTATCCGTATCCACTGCCACCACTGTAAGGTTTTTGACAGTGACACGTTCACCACCCATATGTCCAGGCATTGCTTTTCCTTTAAACACACGGCCAGGATAGCTGCTAGCGCCGCTAGAACCACCATGACGGTGCATTACAGAAACACCATGGGTAGCAAAAGTACCACCAAAATTATGCCGTTTCATAACACCGGCAAATCCTTTTCCCTTACTTTTGCCTACAACGTTAATCTTCTCGCCCTCTTCAAAAAGGGAAACAGTAATTACTTGACCAATCTCGTAGGCCTCAGTATCGCTCATACGAAATTCTTTCATATGACGATGGGGCTCAAGACTAGCCTTATCATACTGCCCTTTTACGGGCTTTGTGAGCTTGTGGGGCTTCACTTCTTCGAATGCCAGCTGTACTGCTGAGTATCCGTTCTTATCAGGAGTTTTCAGAGAAACAACAGGGCACGGACCGGCCTGAATAACAGTAACAGGTACAGCCTGTCCAGCTTCGTTGTAAATCTGAGTCATACCTAACTTACGCCCCAGTATTCCAATGCTCATCCACTTCCACTCCTTTCAGCTCAGAGCTTCCTACAGTTTGATCTGGATGTCCACCCCAGAAGGAAGGTTCAGCTGCATAAGCGCATCCATCGTTTTCTGCGTTGGATTAAGAATATCAATTAAGCGCTTATGAGTTCGCATTTCAAACTGCTCCCTCGCATCCTTATCTTTGTGCGGGGATTTAAGAATTGTATATTTATTTATTTCAGTTGGCAATGGGATAGGTCCAGAAACTTTTGCACCACTCCGCTCTGCCGTTTCTGCTATCTGAGAAGCCGAACTATCTAATACTCTGTGATCAAAGGCTTTCAGGCGAATACGAATCTTTTTAGCCAAAATCAACAACCCCCTTTGTTGGGGTTATGCAAGAATCTCGGTAACAACGCCAGCTCCGACAGTGTGTCCACCTTCACGAACGGCAAAACGAAGTCCTGCCTCCATGGCGATTGGCACTATCAGATCTACCTCAAAGGTCGCGTTGTCTCCCGGCATAACCATCTCTACTC
>NZ_JAYFQR010000010.1:0-37598 GCF_034926885.1 Aminobacterium sp. | reverse complement strand
ATCTTTGCTATGGCCAATCCTACGCCTGAAATTTATCCTGATGAAGCTCAGGCTGGCGGTGCTGCTGTTATTGCTACAGGGAGAAGCGATTTCCCGAACCAGATCAACAACTGTCTTGGTTTCCCTGGCATTTTCAGAGGCGCTCTTGATGTTCGCGCAAGCACAATCAACGAAGAGATGAAACTTGCTGCCAGTAAGGCTATCGCTGAGCTTATTTCTGAGGATGAACTCACAGCTGAAAGAATTATTCCCGAAGCTCTCGATCCTCGCGTTGCTCCGGCTGTTGCCAAAGCTGTCGCAGAGGCAGCCAGAAAAACAGGTGTAGCTCGAGTATAAAACTCTTAGGAGGCTGACCATGGATTTTAGAATAGAAAAAGATTCTTTGGGAGAGGTGCGTGTCCCCAGCGATAAGTTGTGGGGTGCCCAAACTCAAAGAAGCTTCCAGAATTTCGAAATTGGAACGGAAAAGATGCCTGCAGAAGTACTTCATGCCTTTTTTATTTTGAAGAAGGCCGCAGCTCTTGCTAACGTTAAACTTAATAAATTGAATAAAGATAAGGCCGAAGCGATTATACAGGCTGCTGATGAAGCTCTAGATAATAAACTTTCAGAAAATTTCCCGCTTGTTGTTTGGCAAACGGGAAGTGGCACCCAATCAAATATGAACGTGAATGAAGTGCTTGCGCATAGAGCTAATCAAATAAACGAAAAAGCTTCTGTTCATCCCAACGACCATGTCAATATGTCGCAAAGTTCCAATGATACTTTCCCAACAGCTATGCATATAGCGGCAGTTCTTGCTTTGGAAGAAAGTGTTTTGCCTGCGTTAAAAACATTGCGGGCCTCTCTTCAAAAGAAGTCTGAAGCTTTTATGGATATAGTAAAAATTGGCCGGACTCACCTGCAAGACGCAACGCCACTTACCCTTGGACAGGAATTTAGTGGCTGGGTGAATATGCTTGATCGCTGTGAAATGATGATTAAGCAAGGAAGTGACAGTCTCAAAGAACTTGCGTTAGGGGGAACGGCTGTCGGTACGGGGTTAAATGCACATCCCGATTTTGCTCGCCTTGTGGCTGAGGAAATAGCGACTTTGACAGGTTTTCCTTTTAAAACCGCACCGAATAAATTCCATTCTTTAACGAGTAAAGATGAATTAGTGTACGCACATGGTGCTCTCAAAGCCTTGGCTGCTGATCTTATGAAGATAGCTAACGATGTTCGTTGGCTCGCATCAGGTCCTCGTTGTGGCTTAGGTGAACTTATCATCCCTGCCAATGAGCCGGGAAGTTCTATTATGCCAGGTAAAGTTAATCCTACGCAGTGTGAAGCTGTAACTATGGTTGCCGTTCAGGTTATGGGGAATGACACTGCTGTTGGTATTGCTGCAAGTCAGGGCAACTTTGAGCTTAATGTGTATATGCCGGTGCTTATCTATAACTTCTTGCAATCTTGCCGTTTATTGGCTGATGTAATGATTTCTTTCGAGAAGAATTGCGTTGCTGGAATTACTCCTAATAACGAAAAAATTGAGCATAATCTCAATAATTCTCTCATGCTTGTTACAGCTTTGTCTCCTCACATTGGTTATGACAAAGCAGCTGAAATAGCTAAAACAGCTCATAAAAACGGAACATCATTGAAAGAAGCGGCTCTTGCTCTTCAGTACGTTACAGAGGAAGAGTTTTCTATGTGGGTGCAGCCTAAAAACATGGTAGGACCCCACGCATAAGGAGGAAAAACATTGAGTTATTCCAGAGAATTAGCTTCTTTTATTCATGGCGTTGCCTATGAAAAACTTCCAGAAGAAGTTGTAGCTAAAACAAAAGATTGTGTTTTGGATTGGTTAGGGGCGGTGCTGAACGCCTATGAGCATCCTAACATAACTCAAAAATATATAAACTTCGCTCTTGAAATGGGTGGGGTTGGAAATCTTTCTATATTAGGAAGCGATCAGAAAACGAATCCTCTATGGGCTGCTTTTGCCAATGGAGCGTTGGGGCATATTTCTGAAGTGGATGATGGGCACCGTGAATCGATTATGCATATCGGAACAGTTGTCTTTCCGGTAATTTGGGCTCTCGGAGCAGAAAAAGGCATAACTGGTCACAAGGCTATTGAAGCAGCTGTTGCTGGATACGATTTGGCTATCCGTGTAGGAGAGTGTCTTGGGCAAGATCACTACACTATTTGGCACACGACTGCAACAGCAGGAACTTTCGGTGCTACGGCTGCGGCGGCGAAAATTTTAGATCTATCTGAAGAACAAATTGTTTGGGCACTTGCTCATGCTGGGGCTCAGGCATCCGGATTATGGCAATTCCTTCTTGATGGACAGGTAGAAGCAAAACCATTCCATCCAGGGAAAGCTGTTCTTTCAGGAATTATCGCTGCTCGTCTTGCTCAACAGAATATTCCTGGTCCTGAGCATATTTTCGAAGGGGAAAAAGGCTTTTGTAAAGCGGTTTCCCCATCGAGTAATTATGCAAAATTAAACGATAGATTAGGAACTCTATATAAAGTGAGTGAGGTTAACTTTAAGGGGTATCCCACTTGTGGACAGACCCACTCCATGATCGACGCAACTCAAAAAATTTTAAAGAAAACTCCACTTGACCCAGAGAAAATCAAGCGGATTGAAGCTCGAGTTTATCAAAAAGCCATCGATGTTGCTGGCATTCTTAATCCACGGACATTGGAAGAAGCAAAATTTAGCATACCGTTCTGTTTGGCCTTCTTGATAACGAAAAAAGAGATTACTTTTGTCAATATGACCGAAGAGACCTTAAAAGATTCAACTATCCAGAACGTAATGAAGAAAGTTGAACTAGTTTTTGATGAAGATGTAAATAAGAAATTTCCTAAATGTCGTCCATGTAAAGTTTCTATAGAGCTCGTTGATGGAACAATTCTTACGGAAGAGAACTTATACCGACGTGGGGATCCAGAAACACCAATGAGTCGTGAAGAAATGATTGATAAGTTTAACCAACTGACATCGTATCGATTTTCAGAGCAAAAACGAGAAAGTATTGTTCGTTGGACATATGACATGGATAAAATTAATGCATTTGATTTTGAATCCTTACTATAAGCGGAGGGCTTAAGAGATGTCTCATATTATTGATTCTGAATTTTATAAAAATGGTTGGGGAACAGAAGAAGCACGAGCTGTTTTTGATGATAGAAAAAGATACCAGAGATGGTTGGATATCGAATCTGCTTTAGCTAAAGTTCAAGGGAAACTTGGAGTTATTCCTGAAGAAGCAGCTGAGGAAATTCAGAAAAAAGCTCATATGGAGCTTCTTGATATAGACGCTATCAAAAAAGGTATAGCTGAAACTGGACATTCCTTTGTTCCTCTTATTAAAGCTGTTCAGAATATCTGCGAGGGTAATGCTGGAGAATACATCCATTATGGCCCCACAACGCAAGATATTGAAGACACTGGAATGGTTATGGAAATCCGCGATGCATATCACATCATTTTCAGAGATCTTTGCCGTATGGAAGAGATATTGATTCCACTTGCTGAAAAATATAAAGATTTCCCCATGGCAGGCCGTACTCACAACCAACAGGGACTTCCTATTACATTAGGCTTGAAATTTGCAGGGTGGATTGCTGAAGTTCGTAGAGATATTGAGCGAATGAAACATATGAAAGAGACTCTTTTCGTAGGAATGCTTCATGGCGGCACAGGTACTATGGCTGGCCTTGGTGAAAAGGCTCTTGAAACAATAGATGGTGTAATGAAAGAATTAGACTTGGGAGTTCCCGCAACAGGCTGGGGAAGCTCTCGTGATACATTCGCAGAATATCTTTCCGTACTGGGAATGATTGCAGGAACCATAGGAAGAATCGCAAACGAGATATTCCAGTTAAGCCGAACAGAAATTCTTGAACTTCAAGAGCCTCTGGGAGAACATTATGTTGGTAGCAGCACTATGCCTCATAAGAGAAATGCCGAAACATCTGAATTTGTTGTTGCAATGGCTCGAATCGTTATTTCTAATGCAAATCTTGGACTTCAGGGTATGATTTCTGAACACGAGCGAGATACAAGAAGCTGGCGTCTAGACTGGCATTCTATGCCGGAAAGCAGTATTATGACAGCGAAGATGCTTGAGGCGTGTAACGCTGTCTTAGCTGGTTTGGATATCAATGAAAAAAGAATTTCCCAAAATTTAGATATGCTCCATGGAATGCTTTTCTCTGAAGCTCTCATGTTCTATATAGGTAAAAAAGTAGGAAAACAAACAGCCCACCATCTCATTCGTGATGCCGTAATGCAAGCACAAAACAACAATATGAAGTTCCGAGACATTTTGATGAATGACCCTGAAATAAAGAAACATGTGTCATCAGCTGAGCTTGATGCTGTTATGGATTATTCAAAACACATAGGAAAATCTGTTGAATTAACAGAGCAAGTTATTGCTCGTTCAAAAGAGTTGTCTGCTTCAGATAAAGAATATTTAGCCTAGCACAATATAAAGGGGGAAGAAATATGTTTACAGTGAAAGAGTTTTTGCACTCTGAAGTAAAACCCGCACTTGGGTGTACTGAGCCCGGTGCGGTAGCGTTGGCTGTCGCCCGGGCGTGGGAAGAGGCCGGCCGTGAGAAAGTCAGAAATGTAGAAGCAACGGTTAGCAGCAGTATCTATAAGAATGGAATTGCAGTCGGCATCCCAGGCACAAATGGCTTAAAAGGAAATGTTATCGCTGCCGCTCTGGCGGTCATTTGTGGTCATGCTGATTACGGCCTTGAAGTATTGCGAGATTGTACTGATAACGCTGTAACGCAGGCAGAGAGCCTCATAGAACAGAATTGCGTTAAAGTTTTACCCGACATGAATAAACATGGTGTATATGTGCGGGCTATAGTGACGACAGAACATCACACCGCTGAATGTGTCATTGAAGGAAGCCACACTAATATTGTTAAAGTTACTCTTGATGGCAAATCAACATATGCCCTTCAAGGAATTTCTCAGAATGCAAATAAAAACGATGAAAAAAGTATTCCTGACCAGATCAAAGCAATGTCCTATCGTGACCTCGTAAGCATCATGGATAATATGGACGAAGAGGATATTGATTATGTTATGGAAGGCGTACGAATGAATATGGAAATTGCCGAACTTGGGCTTGATCCTAAGAGAAAATTAGGGCTCGGTGTAGGTAAATCCATGATGAAATATGTTGAAGATGGGGATACCCGAACCCTTGGTAATAAAATAAAAGCTATTTCTGCCGCTGCTTCAGATGCACGAATGGGCGGAGCTCCCCTTCCTGTTATGAGCAGCGCTGGAAGCGGAAATCACGGAATAACAGCGATTTTGCCCGTATATATTGTGGCAGAGCATTATCATAAAAATAAAGAAGAAATGGCAAAAGCTATTACACTCAGCCACCTTACCACGAGCTTTCTTAAAAGCAGAATGGGAAGGTTAAGCCCTGTATGTGGGTGCAGCGTTGCCGCTGGAGCTGGTGCAGCAGCTGGTATAACATTCCTTCTTTCAAAAGATTTGCATAAAGTAGAAAAGGCTGTTGAGATTCTTGTCAGCAACCTCGTTGGTATGCTTTGTGATGGAGCAAAAGATACATGTGCTCTCAAGGTTGGAACGGGAGCATACGAGGCTTATTGTGCAGCTATGATTGTGCTTGATGGAAACGAACTCGATGGGCCTCAAGGCGTTGTTGATGAAACGATAGAAAAAACTGTTGCCAATGCTGCGGCAATTAATATCGAAGGTATGACAAACGTAGATAATATCATTATTGATTTCGTCTCTCGACGATATGCAGAGGAGGACCCATCTGAGCATGCAGTGTCATAAGTGTAAAGCCCACCCTTGTAGAGAGGGAAATCCATGTGTTACTAAAGACAGCTTGGCTCTCTATGAGGAAAATTCTCTCGATAGACGGCTTGTTACCGTTTCAGCAGAGATCGAAGCTCTCTTTTATGGAGAAGCCTGTCGAGTTGATGAAACACTGGAATTTGCGCGGCGAATGGGATTTAAAAAGTTGGGGCTCGCTTTTTGTGTTGGTTTTGCCGAAGAAGCTGCCATTTTGGGGGATATCATCTCCAAGGAGTTTGAACTCAATTCTGTCTGTTGCAAAGTTGGCGGCATGACAAAAGAAAGCCTTGGAATGGAAAGACGCCCCTGGCTGGGAAGTGCCTCATGCAATCCTGCCGAGCAGGCCAGAGTTTTAAACGAGGCGGGATGTGAGTTCAATATCCTTTTAGGCTTATGCGTAGGTCATGATTCTGTTTTCTACCGTCACTCGAAAGCACCAGTGACGACATTAGTTGTAAAAGATCGGAAACTTGGACATAATCCTGTAGCAGCTCTTTATTGTCCATACATTAGAAAGAACTTGGGCAAGCCCTTAAAAGAGAGAACGGAATAAAAGAGTAAAAAAGAGCGGAACCTTCATAAACAGAGGTTCCGCTCTTTTTATCTATCGTTATTTTTCAATACACGCAACAGCGCGTGCAATTCTTTCGAGCCCCTCTTTGATAACGGTTCGAGGTGCAGCAATATTAATACGCATAAAGCCCTCGCCGCCCTTACCGAACCAGGCTCCGTTGTTCATAGCTACACGAGCCTTATTGACGAACAGATCAAGAAGTTCGTCGCCAGAAAGGCCGAGTTCACGGCAGTCAATGAAAGGAACATATGTTCCTTCCGGTCGAATCAGCTTTATTGAGGAAATGTTCTCTTTCAGGAATTCCTCGATAAAATTTACGTTTCCTTCAAGGTATTCAATTAACTCTTCAAGCCAAGGTTCTCCCTTTCGATATGCAGCTTCCAGAGCAAATGTTCCGAAGATGTTTCCACTGTCGATATGAAGAAATTTTAGGATTGAAGTGTACTGAGCTCGAAGATCTTCATTAGGAATAATAATGGCAGATGTTGACAGCCCTGCAATATTGAAAGTCTTGCTTGGAGCAATACACGTAATAGTTCTCGCTGCTATTTCATCAGAAAGAGATGCAATTGGAATATGGCGGAATCCCTTATAGATAATATCTGAGTGAATCTCATCAGACACAATAATAAGGTTGTGACGAACACAAATTTCGCCAATCTTTCGCAATTCTTCTTCTGTCCAGACCCTACCAGTCGGATTATGAGGATTGCAAAGGAAGAGCATTTTTACCGACGGATCTATTTTCTTCTCAAGGTCATCAAAATCAATTTCAAAATGGCCATCACGAAGCACAAGAGGGTTCTCTACAATATGACGTCCCTGACCGCTTGCTGAACTATAAAAGGGAGGGTATACAGGTGTTTGTAAAATAATACCATCGCCAGGCTGAGTTAAAGCGAGAACAGCCATGGAGAGCGCAGGAACTACACCAGGGGAATGGCATATCCACTCAGGCTTAATTTTCCAGTCATGTCTCTTGTCAACCCACTGTACAATTGACTCGAAATAGCTTTCTGTTTTTCCTGTGTAGCCAAAAATCCCGTGGTCAACTCGTTCTTTAAGCACTTCAATAACTTCTGGAGGGGCTGTAAAATCCATATCAGCAACCCACATGGCAAGCAAGTCGTCACGCCCAAATTTTTGTTTTAGAAAATCCCATTTTTCACACGAAGTATGATGTCGATCAATAATAGTATCGAAATTATATGTACTCACTACTTTTCCTCCTCCGCAGAAGTTTATGCTTTTTTACATGCAGCATTATGATATCATGTTACACCCTGGGTAGTATTGTAATAAATGTCCCAAGAAAAAAAGAGTATTTACGACCATATAATGAGAAAAAATTTTGTGCTAAATTTATAATTAGCGTTTTTACTTTTCATGAGCCCTATATATAGGGTAATTTTATAAAGAGAGGTCGAGAGATATGATGAAACATTTTCAAGAACGCTTTAATAGACAGATCGACCTGAGCGTGCTTGAGCACCCTTCAACTCCTCGTTTGTCAGAAAATGCCATGTGGCTTCTTACCCAGCGTTATTTTATTGATCGTTACGATGAGGAAATAGGTGCGGTACGTCAGGAGCGTTCTTTTGAGGAATTTGCACGCCGTGTGGCGCGTATTATCGCCAGTGCCGAGACCCTCTATCTCGACAAAAATGATTCTCACGCTCTTTCTTGGCTTCAAACCCTGGAAAAGAACATCTTTAACGATATTCTAAACCGGAGGTTTTTGTTTAATTCCCCATGCCTTTTCGGGGCCGGAGCGGGAATGACCATCGAGCCAGAACTTGCGTCGATGATCTATAAATCACCTGACGACATGACCTTCGATGACTACGAAAAGCTACTTGCATCGAAAACAAAAAACCAGCAGCTTTTTGCGTGTTTTGTTATTGACATTCCCGACAGCATAGAAGGAATTTTCGATTCCGTCAAAGACGCCAGCATCATCAGTAAATTCGGCGGCGGCGTTGGTGGCAATTTTGGATGGCTAAGAGAAAAAGGGGCAGGAATTAACGGTGGAACAGGTGGACAGGCTAGTGGCCCAATCTCCTTTATGGAGACATGGAATACCATGGGCTCTGTTGTTGTTCAGGGAGGACGTCGTCGTGCTGCTCTCATGGGAATGCTTTTCGACAATCATCCCGATATTATGGATTTTATTGATGCCAAAGTCGAAGAAGGAAAACTTTCGTACTTCAATATATCTGTATGCGTTTCAGATGCCTTGATTGAAGCTGTGAATACCGGCGGCGATTTTTCGCTCATGTCCCGTATTAATGGCACAGAAGCACGTACAGTTAAAGCTGAAGAGCTTTGGAACAAACTGTGTGAAAGTGCGTGGAGACGGGGAGATCCCGGAGTTTTCTTTATTGACAGAGCGAATGCCGACAACCTTCTAAAACTTGATAAAGACTGGTGCATTGAATCGACGAATCCCTGTGGCGAACAGCCGTTGCCTAACTATACGAGTTGCAACCTTGGTTCGATCAACGTTGAAGCCTTTGTTACGACACAAGACGGTGTTTCTGCTTTTGATGCTGAGGGCTTTATCGATCAGGTCTATCGTTCAATATACTACCTTGACCTTGTTATTGATGCCTGCTCGTATCCTTTGCCTCGCATTGAGGAACGAACGAAGAAAATTCGTCCGGTGGGTCTTGGTGTTATGGGGCTTGCTGATGCTGCTATTATGCTTGGAATGCGTTATGGCTCTGACTCTTTCAATGAGTATTGTACGGCTCTCGGAGAAAGCATGTCAGCTGCCGCTCTCTCTGCAACTGAAGAGCTTGTTTCAGTTATGGGCAAAACTCCTTTCGATGAAAGCCACTTGGTTAAAAAGCTTTTTGATGCCTTCAAGGCAGAGATACAACAAGAAGAGCTCTTTACCTCTACGTGGTTTGAAGAGGCCGATCTTGATGACATGAATGCCGTTTTAGCCTTCATGAAGCAGACAGAGACGGTTCCTTATACATTGGTTAATGCTATTGAAAGCCTTATAAACAACGAGAGACTGGGAGACGACAAAGAACGTCTTTCAAAAGTAAAAGAAGTATTGAAAGCCCTCTCTACGGGGCAGATTCGAAATAGTCGGCGGCTAAGCATTGCTCCTACAGGATCGATTTCCATGCTTATGGATACAAGCTCTGGAATTGAGCCTAACTTTGCATGGTCGTGGACACGTCGCATAATGAAAACTGACGGCTCAGGCCATGAAATGCGAGAATTTTGGCATAAGCTCATAGACCAAGAACAGTTGCAAGAACTGAAACAGACAGGGCAAATCGCTAACCCGAACTATGTAACGGCTTATGACATTTCTACTGATGAACACGTTGCGGTAACAGGTATTTTCTCCCAATACATCGACAGTGGCATTAGTAAAACAGTGAACTTGCCTCATTCGGCAACAGTAGACGACGTGAAGAGAGTATATGAAATGTGTTATGAAATGGGAGCCAAGGGAATCACCATCTATAGAGACGGCTCTCGTTCCGCTCAACCCATTGAAGTTAAAAAGAAAGAAGAAGTTCCTCACACAAGCAAAGTTAAAAAACGGCCAGGGCTTGTTGTTTTTGGAAAGACAATTAAGCAGAAGACTCCGTGGGGCAGCATGTATGTAACCCTTAATTTTGATGGAACCGACCCCTTTGAAGTCTTTGCAACAATAGGCAAAAGTGGCTCAGAATTGAACGCTATGACAGAAGCTCTTTCACGGGCTATTTCAATCGGCTTGCGAAGTGGTGGAAAACTTGAAGACTTTATAGCTACGTTGAAAGGCCTTTCTGGAAAGGAATATTGGGTGTTCGACTACGATGATACACATATTGCGCGCTCTATCCCCGATGCTATCGCCATGCTTCTTGAAAAATTGATAGAAAAAGAAGGGCAGGAAGAAGAACATAGGGATTTGAAATGTCCCGAATGTGGCAGCCCCATGGAAATGATTTCTGGATGTGCTTACTGTTTTAGCTGCGGTTATTCACCGTGTAAGTAAAAATAAAAGATTTAGCCGGTCTCAAACTTGAGGCCGGCTTTTTTTATTGATGATAACTAATCTTGACAAAATGTTTTACTGTACACTATACTACGGCATAACTTTGCAGAATAAGAGTTATATCTATGGAGGATGTCGTATGCGTGGCGTTTATTCTTCTGTAGTGGAGAACGGCATACTTGGGGTACTTAAGGGCAGTGGAGCTTCAAAATCTATAATGCTTCGTGCGGAAATGGATGCTCTTCCTTGTGTTGAATCCCCGTCGAATTTATTAGGCGCGAAAAAAGTTTGCTCTTTAACGGAAGATGCAGCACATCTTTGTGGTCATGATTTTCATCAAGCCATTCTTCTTGCCGTAGCCAAGGTCTTGTCTAGTGATAGTGTTGTTTTTCCAGGAAACATATACTTTTGTTTTGAGTCTGGAGAGGAGACAGGTGAAGGGGTAGACGCTATGGTGGGAGGCCCGATCAAACAGCAGACCCAATTACATGTGCCGCTCAGATTATTTGTGGTATCAATGTAATATCTTCGCGGATAGTTAACCCTATAAAACCTTTAGTTCTTACTATAGGTAGTGTTCATGCCGGATCAGCTCGTAATCTCATTCCCGAGGAGTGTTCTTTTTCAGGAACGATTCGTTTTTTTGACCCAGAACAAGAAGAGAAAGCCAAAAACGCGTTAACGTCTATGGTAGAAGACATATCCAGAGCTTTTTCATGCCGAGGTGAGATGAATTATTTAGGGCCATATCCAGCAGTGGTGAATGATTCTTGCCTGGTATCTCTTGCAGATAATGCTCTTCAAAAAATTTTCCCGAAAGAAGATTTAGTAAAGATAGAGCCGTGGATGGCTTCCGATACTATGGGGCGCTATATGACCCATTTCCCATGTCTCTATGCTTTGTTGGGATGCGCCAATCAAAAGTTGGGGTACGGAGCACCCCATCATAATCCTAAATTTGATGCGGATCCCCGTTGTTTGGAGAGTGGAATCGAGGCTACTTTGGGTTTTATCAGGGCATTTTTTGATGACCCTGAAATATAACAAAATATAACGTCGAAGGAGAGTATTGAATGATCTGTAAAATTCGTAGTTCTTTATTTACAGCAGTGATTATGGCTTTTATGTTAATGAGTGTTGGTTCCGCTTTAGCGGCTGAGGTTCCTTCTGAAACTTTATTGGTTCGTATTGGAGCTAAAGAGGACGGGCAGCCTTATATATTTAAAGAGAACGGAGAAGTTAAGGGGTTTGAAGCCGATCTTTGGAAAGAAATTGCTAAGAGAGCTAACTTGAAACTTGAATATAAATATAACAGCATATCCGGCCTTTTTGGCCTTTTGGACAATGGCGAAATTGATACTATAACTCATTTTCTTGGCATTACCCCTCAGCGCAAAAAGAAATATGATTTTTCCGATAGCTATGGTAGCGGAGCGTTGCAGTTTATGACAAAAAAGGGAACCCCAGAGGTTACTTCTATTGAAGGCTTGTACGGCAAGAAGGTTGGCGTTGCATTAGGATCTGCCGCAGCAGGAGTAATCAAAACCTTTGATCCCGATGAAAAAATCAAAGTGGTTCCCTATGAAGAGTTCAGACATATTCCTCAAGACGTAGATATGGGGCGGATTTATGCTTACTTTGGCAACCCTATAACTATGATGGGAGATATTCGTAAAATGGGTATCGATTGCAAAATAGATCCCTTGGTATTGTTGGCGACCCCTGTTGGATATCCCTACGTTCGTGGAAACGAGAATAGTCAGAGAATAATGGATAGAGTGAATCTAGTATTAGAAGAACTTCGTAAAGATGGCACTATATCCAAAATCTCTATGGAGTGGTTTGGATTAGATATTACTTCGTTCAGCGGAATGAAATAGAACATAGAATAGAAATGACATGCGATGAAGGTTTTTGATCTAAATTATTTTATTGATATTTTACCTCTCGTATTAAAAGGACTTAGTGCTGCCATGAAAATGACAGCACTAAGCTTTTTAGGCGGCCTGATTTTGGGAGTATTAATTGCTTTGATCTACAATTCTAAGATCAAGGTTCTTTATCCTCTTGCTCAACTCTATGTTTCTATTTTTAGAGGCACCCCCGTAATAGCTCAAATGTTTTTTATTTATTTCGGATTGCCTCATTTCATTACTCCACTTAGAGGAATGGGCGCTTTTGCCGCAGCCTCTATGACGATAGCCTTGAATATTTCTTCTTACATGTCTGAAACTATAAGGTCGTCTATTTCCGCTGTGGAGAAGGGCCAATTCGAGGCGGGATTATCGGTAGGCATGACTAATTTCCAGGTAGCGCGGAGAATCATATTGCCTCAAGCAGGACGAATTGCTCTGCCATCATTGAGCAATAATCTGATAATGACCCTTAAGGGGACGGCGGTGGCCTTTACCATTGGAGTTACCGAAGTGATGGGAAAAGCAAAAATAGAAGCATCTAACTCGTATAGATACTTTGAATGTTATGCGGCAGCCATGCTTGTTTATTGGCTTGTAGTAGTGGTCATTACCTTGTTTCAGGGCAAGTGGGAAAAGCATCTTAACCGGGCCTATCAGAATTAGGAAAATGGTTTGAACTCTGTAAGGGGCTACGGCGATTTTGCTGCCTAACACGTTGTTGCGTAAGTAGAAAAATAGTTAAGCCGGCCTTGAATTTGAGGCCGGCTTTTTGTTCGGGGAAAGAAGTGCGATTTTCTTTTGGAAGAGATAGGAAGTATAAAAAGAAGGCTGCTTTTTAATTACATACATTTCTCTTCCCTAGTTTCCATCCCTTATAGGAAGTATAAAAAGGACTATATCCGCCTCAGTCGTAGCCAAATTGTTTCCGTTTCCATCCCTTATAGGAAGTATAAAAAGGAGACTCCTTCAATGTCAGTTCGTGGACATTGTGTTGTTTCCATCCCTTATAGGAAGTATAAAAAGGACACAACTCACATGCCTGAGGATGACTTGAGACAAGTTTCCATCCCTTATAGGAAGTATAAAAAGGAGGGTGTAACAATGGTAGAAGCATTGGCAAAAAGAAGGTTTCCATCCCTTATAGGAAGTATAAAAAGCACAAATCTGATCAGCATATTCTCGAGAACAGTTTTGTTTCCATCCCTTATAGGAAGTATAAAAAGGCATAACGTTGCATTGTCATGCACGACTTTTTCGGAGTTTCCATCCCTTATAGGAAGTATAAAAAGGTAGCGTCTTTGGAAAGGTTGCCGAAGAGTGGTTTGAGTTTCCATCCCTTATAGGAAGTATAAAAAGGCTGTCCTCGACGCTTCGAATAGGTGGGCGGAGGATAGTTTCCATCCCTTATAGGAAGTATAAAAAGTCAAGCGATATTGGATAGATGGCAGGCGGGGAGTCAAGTTTCCATCCCTTATAGGAAGTATAAAAAGAAAAAGGATTCACCCATCAGTCGTTAGGATGTCCGGGTTTCCATCCCTTATAGGAAGTATAAAAAGCATACAGCCCCAAACGTTATGAGAATGGCCATAATAAGTTTCCATCCCTTATAGGAAGTATAAAAAGCGTTGCGTTTCGATGGTGCCCCTAGATACGTAACCAATTTCCATCCCTTATAGGAAGTATAAAAAGACGAGCGAGCACGAGGACGAAGAAGAAAGGAGACAAATTTCCATCCCTTATAGGAAGTATAAAAAGGGGCTGCGTCTGGGACTGCGACTTAAGTGTGTTCTCGATTTCCATCCCTTATAGGAAGTATAAAAAGTTCGCCCTCACCTCCTTTTAAAAAAGCACTTGCGAAATTTCCATCCCTTATAGGAAGTATAAAAAGTGTTGGAATATTAGATGTGTTGGAAATATCCACGAATTTCCATCCCTTATAGGAAGTATAAAAAGCTGGAGGATACTCATCCTTGCCGATCGCGGTAAAAATTTCCATCCCTTATAGGAAGTATAAAAAGCTGACCTTTCTTCTTTTTCGCTTGTTTTTGAAGCTGAATTTCCATCCCTTATAGGAAGTATAAAAAGTGCACAGCGCTGTATATGTGAGTCTTAGGGTTTAACTATTTCCATCCCTTATAGGAAGTATAAAAAGGATTGGGAAAAAGAACGCTATTCACCAACAGATGCATTTCCATCCCTTATAGGAAGTATAAAAAGTCAGGAACGCTTGTCGAATTGGCGATGGGGGATGACATTTTCCATCCCTTATAGGAAGTATAAAAAGCTGTAAATGCAGCACAAGAAACAGGGTGGCGTATAAAATTTCCATCCCTTATAGGAAGTATAAAAAGTGAGTGTGGGGTTTATGTCTTCTTTGTGTTCCTCGTAATTTCCATCCCTTATAGGAAGTATAAAAAGCCGGCACAGACTACGCATGGGATTGAGTTTTGTAAGATTTCCATCCCTTATAGGAAGTATAAAAAGGAGTTCTGTAAAAAACCGGATCCGCTTCGATGGCTCAATTTCCATCCCTTATAGGAAGTATAAAAAGCAAAAAGCGGAATACCGCCTTGCCCTAGGTGGCTAAAATTTCCATCCCTTATAGGAAGTATAAAAAGTTGTGTGCAATATGGGGCGGTGGCCCCACCATGCGAATTTCCATCCCTTATAGGAAGTATAAAAAGCACCTCCTTTAGGGCGGCGTTACAACCGGTGCAAAATTTCCATCCCTTATAGGAAGTATAAAAAGTTGAAGTGACTCCAGGCGGGGAAATTCGCATTGTCATATTTCCATCCCTTATAGGAAGTATAAAAAGTCAATGCTCATCGTTTTGAAGTGTGGTCAAAGCATGTATTTCCATCCCTTATAGGAAGTATAAAAAGAATTATTTTGGATAAAAAGTTGGATAACGAGCAGCTATTTCCATCCCTTATAGGAAGTATAAAAAGGCAAAAGCGAGATCTGCCGCTCGTGGTACATACCCAAATTTCCATCCCTTATAGGAAGTATAAAAAGGTAGCTGTCATGTACACTGTATCGCCGTCATATAGGGATTTCCATCCCTTATAGGAAGTATAAAAAGGCGCCTCCCATTAGGTTGCCGATTTCGTCATACTGATTTCCATCCCTTATAGGAAGTATAAAAAGAATTCGCATCGTCATCAACAGCAACGGGACACCGTAATTTCCATCCCTTATAGGAAGTATAAAAAGGTTCATCTATAGATTCAGAACACTCAATGTCGATGTAATTTCCATCCCTTATAGGAAGTATAAAAAGCGACTTGCGCCGCGTTCCAAATTCGACGTACGTGGCGATTTCCATCCCTTATAGGAAGTATAAAAAGGACACTTATATGTCCCTTCGGACAGAAATGTATCACATTTCCATCCCTTATAGGAAGTATAAAAAGTTGTTCAGGAATATATTTTTTATCGTCAACTTTTAAAATTTCCATCCCTTATAGGAAGTATAAAAAGGAGGCTTCTCTCATTGTCATTCCTTCCGGGGTGAAAGATTTCCATCCCTTATAGGAAGTATAAAAAGACCGAAGATGCTGGAATGACGTAAGGGTAGACTTTGATTTCCATCCCTTATAGGAAGTATAAAAAGCATGCTGCTGCCCATCTATTTTGTCCTTGTTCTCCTATTTCCATCCCTTATAGGAAGTATAAAAAGTTGGGGGTATATAGGTTCTGCCAGCCTTCCAGTGGCATTTCCATCCCTTATAGGAAGTATAAAAAGGGCGATCGTCTCCGATCTATGCTAGAGGGGCAAAACTATTTCCATCCCTTATAGGAAGTATAAAAAGACGTCAATCCGTTGAGTCTCTCCCTTTTCTAATCGGAATTTCCATCCCTTATAGGAAGTATAAAAAGTGAGAGAGCGCCTATGACCGAAGCCCAAGACGAATTTAATTTCCATCCCTTATAGGAAGTATAAAAAGGGCGGAAGAAATTGAAGTCAAGGGGTGCAAGGTTTCCGATTTCCATCCCTTATAGGAAGTATAAAAAGGGCGATCGTCTACAATCTATGCTAGAGGGGCAAAACTATTTCCATCCCTTATAGGAAGTATAAAAAGGCATAGGCCATGGGCACCTGTCGTAGAGAAAGAAGAATTTCCATCCCTTATAGGAAGTATAAAAAGATTCGAGGACGAGATAGCCCGCCTCCTCCTGGTCAGATTTCCATCCCTTATAGGAAGTATAAAAAGAATCCACTTCCCTGATGGTTCTGAAAGGGTTGTCGAATTTCCATCCCTTATAGGAAGTATAAAAAGGTCAATACGTAAAAGCGACGAACGGGACTTTTTGCGATTTCCATCCCTTATAGGAAGTATAAAAAGATTAATTGTTAAGATGTCACCCTGCTTAGAAAGGGTATTTCCATCCCTTATAGGAAGTATAAAAAGTAAGAATCTATAGCTGCATTATTAGCTTGATTAATAATTTCCATCCCTTATAGGAAGTATAAAAAGCCCATTGTAAAAATGACAGGTAATGGCATAATAAAAATTTCCATCCCTTATAGGAAGTATAAAAAGACGCGCCTCCCATTAGGTTGCCGATTTCGTCATACTGATTTCCATCCCTTATAGGAAGTATAAAAAGCATGAAGTTAATCCTTATGTGATAGCGGCTATAGCAAATTTCCATCCCTTATAGGAAGTATAAAAAGAAGGATATTGGAGGGGTTAATTGGCGTATTTATGATGGATTTCCATCCCTTATAGGAAGTATAAAAAGATGATGTGATTGCCTGTACTTCAAAAGCTGATCTTTATTTCCATCCCTTATAGGAAGTATAAAAAGCCCGCCTTGCGTACCTTGTCGCCTGCGTATCTTTGCATTTCCATCCCTTATAGGAAGTATAAAAAGCTCCCTGTTACCGCCATGCCTTCACCTCCTAAAAGTATTTCCATCCCTTATAGGAAGTATAAAAAGGGAGATGCTCACCAAATTCTCTAATGATGTCACCGTATTTCCATCCCTTATAGGAAGTATAAAAAGACCGCTCTGCATCGCAAGGTTCTAGCTCGTATTTCTATTTCCATCCCTTATAGGAAGTATAAAAAGTACCTGTTGAGCTGATCAGCTGTAACCCCTTGAGAGAATTTCCATCCCTTATAGGAAGTATAAAAAGAGAAGTCGCTGACGGAGTAGGGATAAAATTCGACAAATTTCCATCCCTTATAGGAAGTATAAAAAGTTTCCTTCGGCTTCGCCTGCCTGCATTGCATTTCGGATTTCCATCCCTTATAGGAAGTATAAAAAGGGCAGTCTGAGCCCGATATAACTACAATCAAAAATCATTTCCATCCCTTATAGGAAGTATAAAAAGAACCGTGTCCGTTTTGTGGTGGAACTGCTGTAATAAATTTCCATCCCTTATAGGAAGTATAAAAAGCCTTTTTCTCCCTTTCCGGCGGCTGATCGCATGGCAATTTCCATCCCTTATAGGAAGTATAAAAAGTAGATATAGAATGCTGTGAATCTATAGATGAACGAAATTTCCATCCCTTATAGGAAGTATAAAAAGGCGCCGCACCCCTGTATTTTACTACATTTCTCCATTTTCCCCTATTCGACATATTTTGCTGTCAAGGTTCGACAAAATCATCTAAACACTCGCGAACAATGACTTTTCATGATTTTGACGCTTGTGTCGATCCCCCTGGTTTTTTACGCTATTGGAGGTCGACACGGAATCTTACTTCTCAATCCTACTTCTCCCGGACACATGCGAATTCAGATCAGAAAATCGGAGTTGCCACATTCTACTTCGATGATCTCGCGTCTGGTGTAGCGCTCGCTGCGCCACGTATAGAGAACATCACGCTGTCGTAATTCGGGTCTATTTTTTGCTCACCTCCATCTTGAGCTGTGCCAACCGTGCCACCGATTCGGAATGATTCAGATAAACTTATCATCAACGCAGGAACCTCCTAAAAACAGCATAGAGAAAAATCTCCTGGTTCCACCAGCGCTAGCCCGGTTTCATCGGAATAAAGTTCGCTTTTAGTAATTTGCGGAATAGCTTTTTCCGACGAATTTATCAAATCGGCAGCCAGCTTCAAAGAAACAGGGACGGTAAAGTATTCAAGCAACGACATGAAACGTTTTTTAGACAGAAAATCCAGCGTAGCCATCCAGCATCTGTCAACATAGAGGTCATGTAATTGCTGCAGCCCGTCAGGAGCGAAATGGCTCAGTAAAGCCCGTGTCTTTTTATCCATCAACTCCTCCCCAAAAGGAACAAAAACATCTACCTTCGGATAATCCTCACCAAAAGGGCTAACTCCTGAAAGAGCAGACCATTCGCCTTTAGCTGCCTTGACAAGTCTTTCGAGCGCTCCCGTAGTAGGATTTCGCTTTATCAGGCCCTGGTAGTAATCTGATACGATAGCTGCTGACTTTTCTTCCTTCCATGATCCATACTTCTCAAGGCAACGATCCGTTTCCTCCCTGGCAATTACGTTCCTGTAAACCCATTGTCTTGTCTTTTGTTCGCCATTTCGCAAAAAAGGGAACACCCATACCTCTGCCACATCCCCCTCATCGTGCCGATTTACTCTTCCCGACGCTTGAATTATAGAAGGCATTACCGAATTAGCGCGAAGCAAACATCGAAAGCTCAAATCCACTCCTGCTTCAAGCACCTGAGTACAGACCACAATAACCATTTTTTTATTTTTCAAGGCTTTTCTGATTTCTTCGATACGACTAGCCTTGTGAATGGATGTCATTGACCCGGAAAGATAATAAATATGTTCATCCCCCCGAAGTTCAGGGCCGATCTTTTTATAGACCAGGGCAGAATCCTTAATCGTGTTCATGATCACAGCGACAGAACCCTTCTGTCGTAGTTTCTCCACTGCCAGCTCCGCAATGTCATCCTCACTTTGGGCTTCTTTGATTACGTTAACTGTATAGCGATTCGGCGTTACTATTTTCGGCGCAAGAGAAACAATATTGTCCAGGCCCGATTCGAAGGGAGGCATCGTTGCCGTTGTGAAGAGTACCCGCATGTTCAACTCAGCCGCCATGGCGCGTAACTGGTAAAGGAATATTAACCACATATCTCCATCCATTATCTGCGGTTCGTCGATAATAACAAATGAATTTTCCAGAGCCTTCAGCCTCATGCTCTGCTGAGCCTTTGATGGAAAGAGGGCTCTGAAAAACTGGTTATAAGTCGTAGTTACTATCGGAGCCTGCCAGGATTCCATAGCCAAATAGCCTATATCATCCATCTCCTGTTTCTGCAAAATGGACAGGTGATGATGGACCATCACTTCAATTCCCGTAGCTGCCGAAATTTCTTCAGAAGCCTGAGAAAGGATGGAAATATATGGAGCGACATATACAATACGTCTGGCATGTCCTTTTACGCAGCTTTCCAGGGCGACACGCAGGGTGTTCAGCGTCTTTCCATAGCCCGTAGGCAAAACGTTACTGAAAAAATGACAATCACAACTGGAACGCCAGGCAGAATAGACATCTTCCTGAATTCGCTGCCTTGTTTCTACCATATGGGGAGGAACACCGTTTTTTATCGCTTCCTTACCTCTAGAAATACAATAGCGTGAAAATATCTTAAGAGCTCTTTTAGCTGACTCCCTGTCGAGAAATACTTCCTCTATGCCTGCGGCATCAAAACGATCTGCAGTTATAAATTCTGATGTTTTGGTTCGCACATTAAACATGGCCGCCTCGGTATAGCAGACATCCGCCCGTTTCAACTGCCTGCTCAAATATCGGGAAGCATTATTTTTCCAGATTTTCCACTCTTCACGACAATTGCTCCACCAGTCATCGAAATACACCCTGTCATAATGAAACTCCGGGAAGTATTGCCTCACCAATTCTGTCAAGCCTATGAAATCAACCTCGTCGAAGGTATTCTTCCCGACATTTCCGTACCAGGGAGGTTCGTCAGTCCAGTCTTTCAATTTCCCATGATGGCTGGCGATATCGATCGCCAAATTAGATGCCAGCCATTGCAACTTGCGCCTCTCTTCTCTTTCAATCTGCCAACATTTTATCAAAGCACTGGAGCAAAAACAGAAAAAAGCGGCCCCCAGCGGTGAATGCCAGGAATCTTCTTTTTGTTCTCCCTTTATGTATTTTTGCCAGGATATTCGGGCCTTTCCTGCATCGTGCAGCAAACCGGCAAGAAATCGCAGCTTCTGTTCCTTTTCCTTTTGGTGATTCCCCAATCCCCTAGCGACCACCAAAAGGTGATCTACCAGGGGATTGGAAGTACCGTCTAGGTTATCGGGACGCGCAACACATTCAGAAAGTGGCTTCACCAAAGACATATTGTTTCTCCAGAAACATCTACGAAGGATACCGGTTTGCCTTCATTCGGAACAGCGGGTACAAATTCAATGGACCTATTCTCGTCGTTGTAGATGAAATTTATCGTACCATCGAATCTTCGCCCTCCAAGATAACGGTATTGCATCCCGCTCACCCGGCTATAGCAGGTTCCTTCTCTGAACTTCAGTGAAGATATGGCATTTGTTGGAACTATTGTCCTTGTTGAGACTTCCCCCATAGCTGAAATGAGGATTCCTCTCGCCACATCAACAAACTTTGGGAAGGTCAAACAATAGGCGCAACCAAGATAGGTATGGTAATGACTTTCATTGCCTGACAGCTTTCCAACAAGATCTTTAAGATACTTGCCCGTGTAGTAAATTCGGTAATGAGGATTGACAACGAACTCCACTGCTGTGGGCCTGTTAAAGGAGTCCTTACCCCCCTTCTCAAATCCCTTTCCCATCATGGACATCTCCTGCGTACAGGTATAAACGGGAGTCATAAGACGCAAGGCCATAAAGTTATTCCCATCCAACATCTCCAGCCCTAAGATAGAGGCAAGCAGACCATGAAGCGCTGTTCTTGAAATAAAGGGATATGTAGCGTGTGTTCCTGTCGTATCAGGTCTGCGGAAATGTCCCATTTTTCCCTTCAGCTCGAATATCAACACTTGCAACCGAGATCACCTCCCTTTGCACAATGATTCCGGAGTCTATCTTAGGTCCAGAGTCTCTGCCTTAATATTCCCATCAATCATGAGTGCCGGGTTACAGGCAAGCCTTACTCTGGCGATATCGTCCTTATGCTCATCGAGCAAATCGACCAAAGCCGATACATCCAAATTGATCTGGGAAAGGGCCGTAGGAGAATTACCTTCAAGCCACGCGCCACGTTCGGGCTTAATTTTAATGTAATCCTCCAAAAATCCTATTTTATAAAAAGGATCCTTATACTCGACGTGGAGCAAAAATACAGGTTGCTGCATTCCCCTGCCTCTGGCTTGCCTCTGTTGGGTTCCCCTCCACAATCCTTCCAGCAAAAGATCTACATCCTCTTCGGTCATTCCAGTATCTTTTGCGATGCTGGCATTTATAACTCCGGGCATGGCAAATACGGCAAAGGGAAGGATGTAACTGGTCCAAATCGTGCCCTGCGAAGCTCCTTCCTTTTCTCCCTTTTCCGTAATCTTCGCATCCTTGCTGGGCATAACCACTGTCCCCTGTACATATTTAGTCTCGACTGGATGAAGCGAATGGGCCCAACCAAACTGTACAGGACCAGTCTGGTGAAAACTCTCTTTACTAACGCTATAGACGGCACCAAAGGTCCTAACATCAAAAGTACTTTCCATCAAAGCTTTTGCCTTGCTCTCAGCATTGCTTTTACCTGCCCTTTCCAGAATTGTCTCGGCAAGGCTTTGCCGTCCCAGCAACTTGTTGTCTGTTGTTCGCTCCTCGCGACAGAAAATAAAATGTTTTTTATCATCTCCGCCATCCGGATAGCGGGCCAGCATGTAATCCCTCACATCTCTCTTTATGCTCACATCGGAAAGGGAAATTCGTCCGTCATCCTCGCCAAATATGCGTCTGGCATCGCTGTCGTTCAAAGGGTCTCTATTTGGGATACCGTCCTTGACACACTTTACAAACAGAATTTCAGAACTTTTTGCTGTCGCCATATTAATTATTCCCTCCCTCTGAATTTTTACGATTCAACGTGTAGCCGGCCCAGAAAGCGGCCATAAAGTTATCCTCATTCCCCCTGATATCATCCTTCAATCTGCCATACTCCAGGAGAACCAGAGCCAGCAAATCTTTTGCATTGCTTGTCATATGAATATTTCTCTGAAGAGCATACTCATTCATGGGCACCAGTGCTCTTTTCCATATGACCTCCGGTTTAAGCCTGCTGCCAAA
The DNA here is from genome assembly GCF_034926885.1 of Aminobacterium sp. NCBI lineage: Bacteria > Thermotogati > Synergistota > Synergistia > Synergistales > Aminobacteriaceae > Aminobacterium > Aminobacterium sp. The sequence goes on along the minus strand of NZ_JAYFQR010000010.1, from coordinate 14,997 downwards.
GGTCATGACACGATGTTTGATGAAATCCTTTTTGTTGCTTTCATGCCAATATTGACTTGAAAAATTTTTAACCGCCCATCCAGCAGCAAACCCTAATTCCTCGCAATCCGTGAAATTCATTTCCCCTGGGTCATCCCCACTAACCAGTTTGGACAACTCTTTCCAGTCCCTCACGGTAACATCACCTCCGCAACCTGATATTTCCCGATCATATTCATTCAAGAAACGGGAAAAGACGAGATAGAACAAAACCTCTTCCTGAAGCCTCCACAAACTATCTGGCAACTTAACAGCTAAATCAGACATCCTCCGAACCACATTTCCAATGAAACGTTTACGCGAAAGAGAACGTTGATAAAGCACCTTTCGCAAACTATCCCAGATATATGGACCGCCGTAGGCGTTGACCAACAACCAGGGAATCGATGAATATCTGTTACGCACAAATGAAGCATATTTATCGCTTAATTTACCAAAGAGGCTATTAGCCGTACTCTCTGCATACTCCATCATGGTTCCCGTCAATCTATCCAGCCTCGTAAGAGTGGAAGGAAGAATATCCTCTATCATTGCTCTGAGATGAATATCGCCCCTTGAGAGATCGCCAGAATAGTAGACCAGGTTAATTAAAAAACCCTGCCTGTCAAAATCATCAGGCAAACTACTTTCGAAGCCAGTAATTTTCTTTATGTGAGTTGAAAGTTTGTCCCCTGGAGTCTCCCCTTCCATCATCATGAGAACACTCTCGGCGAAATCATCTGACAAGCCTGCATCATCAAGAGTCTTGTCCATTAACGGTACGACGTAGGCACACCCCTGAATTTCTTCCACGGAGTTCCCCTGTCTAACCGATTCCTTTCCTCCAGCGCTGGCAACTGGAGAGAATATCTCCTTGACTAGAAAGATATCCAGCGGTCGGGTCAACCTGTCGAACGCACATGCCCCGCACGTAAAGGCCTTATAACATTCCGGACACATGGCAATCGATTTCACAAGCTCCCTTTCCTTCAACTCCATAGGAAGAGGACAACCCCATGTTGTGGTGAACCAAGACCACGACTTACAATATGCAGATACTAGATCCATCTTCTTGCCACAGAAATAGCAAGAAGAATCTTTCATCGTTCCCTTTTCGGCCCCCTCTCGAATTTTAGCTTGCCAAAAACATTCCAGCATTTTATATAGATCTGCCACGATAAACTTACCTTGATGTAGTTTACTAGGGCCAATCAGCGCCAGTTTTCGGTCCCCAGGCAATGGTTTATGATCCGAAAGGATGAAGGGACCATCTTCCCTCAAACTTGCTAGCACAATGAGACCAAGCAGTTTTTCTTTTCCTCGAGAATGGACCTTAAATGACGCTTCGTGGAGTTTCTCCGCAACGATTTTTAGCTGTTCCGTGGAAAGCTGCATATCAATTGTTCGCTCAATGCGGCCCTCTAGAAACTTTTTAGTACCATCCACCCCTTTCTGAAGCTCATCTTTCCAACTTTTCTCGAAAGTAAGATAAACAGGAACTCCGTACGCCCCCTGGGGTTTTACTGGATTTCCTCCAGAAGACCACACAAATGGAAGCGCTGCAGCATTGCTCAGGTCTGGTTGAAAAATCTGCTTTTTGTTCTTTTGCGATGGATAAACATATTTCCCCCATTGTATAGGCTCAAGTGCCATACATCTGAATTCTTTCCTCATGTCAATTTCAATAACCAGAATATTAGAGAAAAAACTTTTTACGTTAGGCTTTTTGATATCCGAAATCAGTTCCAATAGCTCTCTTGGTGACATTCCTCCTTTCAAGAGTGGTCGCCCAAGACTCATCAGATTTGAGATCAGCATTATCTCTATTCCTCCTTTCTTTTCCCCTTCTCAGCGACCTCTACGCAGCCGAAACCCGCAGAGTTCTTGCTTCCCAGGTCGCAATCGACGGCCTTTTGCAGCAGGGCTTTTGGTCCTTTCAGGCGGAAAACGCCGTTCCAGCTCTTCAGTGGATAACGGTTGCTCATACGGAAAAAGTCGATGTGTTGATGTACTTTCGAGACGCGTTCCAGTATCATCCCCCTCCCGGGCTCCTTCTCGCCGAATAGCAGAGAATGGGCGACAGCGTGCGGACGAGAACCTAAATCCTCTCCACCATAGGATTCTTAACCGTCACACCAGTGCAATCCAACAGATTGTTGCCCAGCCTTATGTGTCTCTTCGTGAGCGATCCGTTGGCAAGATCCTCCAGAATTTTCCTCTCCGTCGACGCGATCATCAGCCTTAGCGGAAGGGAAATCAGTATATGGTTCCCCTCGCACCGGATCTCCCCTCTGCCGAAGATCCAGGAAAAATAGAAGAGCTTGAAGTGACGTTTGCCCTGGATGTAGCCTCTGTTGTGCAGAAACGCCGCCAGATCTGGGGCCTACAGCAGACCATCGCTTGAAGCGAATTATGGTTGCTGCATAAAAGACGAATATATAAATTATTCTTTGTCGAAAAAACTAATGAAATATGTAATGCTTTCACTTCTCTTGCAATTAGATATAATTGTATTATAATTGCGAGTGTAATGACTAGCTAACCCCATGCACTATTAAGTATATCATAAACTTAATAAAACTCAAATTTGAAACGATCTTTTAAATAAACAGTTGTTTTTTTAGAGGGGAATTTTTGTTTAGTTGATAGGGCGTAACTAAACAATCTTTAATTATAAAAACATACAAACAAAATTACAATTTATTAAAGGCTGATGCTTATGAATTTAAAACTAGTGCGTAAATATTCCTTATCAGCCTTTAATAAATATACTTCCATCCCTTATAGGAATTTTAATAAGTTAAAAAATAAGAGAACTCCATGAACTATATTTCCATCCCTTATAGGAAGTTAGAAAAAAAGTTACTTCCATACATCTTAGCATGTATGGAAAAGTGTTTCCATCCCTTATAGGAAGTATCGAAATCGACAAAAGAAACATACGACTATCTGCGAGAGAAAACGTTTCCATCCCTTATAGGAAGTTAGAAAAGCGGAGTTGCAACGTGTGATGCTGATGCTGGAGAAATGGGTTTCCATCACTTATAGGAAGTTAGAAAAGGAATTTCCCCTTCGTGAGCGCAGCTGTGCCTACGGCGGTTTCCATCCCTTATAGGAAGTTAGAAAAGCCTACATATTGTTTGTAAGGTGTCTTTTGTTATGTTGTTTCCATCCCTTATAGGAAGTTAGAAAAGTTTTTAGCAATGTTTGTCCCGGCGAAGAAGTGAAAAGTTTCCATCCCTTATAGGAAGTTAGAAAAGAAAGCGACATTGAATTTAATGTAGATAAACTTTTCAGTTTCCATCCCTTATAGGAAGTTAGAAAAGGTAATTATCTGTTGCTTCTTCTATATTCCCTATGATGGTTTCCATCCCTTATAGGAAGTTAGAAAAGTTTCCTCTCCCCTCGCTTCCTTAATAGCTTCTTCAAGGTTCCATCCCTTATAGGAAGTTAGAAAAGGTGGCAGCGGTCTTCAGCCTGAAGGCGCTCACTGTATTGTTTCCATCCCTTATAGGAAGTTAGAAAAGTCTAGAAGGGGGGTGCTTTGTTGTTAGGTGATAGAAGTTTCCATCCCTTATAGGAAGTTAGAAAAGCTTGCCGCTTATATAAATATCTATAGAACCTCCGAGGTTTCCATCCCTTATAGGAAGTTAGAAAAGGAATAGAAAAGAAAAGCTCTCTAATAGCTGATGCAAGTTTCCATCCCTTATAGGAAGTTAGAAAAGCTCAGTACTTCTCCGGTCGTTGTAGGGGTTTTCGAGGTTTCCATCCCTTATAGGAAGTTAGAAAAGGAATAGAAAAGAAAAGCTCTCTAATAGCTGATGCAAGTTTCCATCCCTTATAGGAAGTTAGAAAAGCTCAGTACTTCTCCGGTCGTTGTAGGGGTTTTCGATGTTTCCATCCCTTATAGGAAGTTAGAAAAGTTTATGAAACTTGCGACACTCCAGAAGAGGTAACAGGTTTCCATCCCTTATAGGAAGTTAGAAAAGACGACATACCAGCCCTGCAAAAAACGACATACCATGTTTCCATCCCTTATAGGAAGTTAGAAAAGACTGATCCCATACATTGGCATCTGTAGCTGGGTTTCGTTTCCATCCCTTATAGGAAGTTAGAAAAGTTACGCCACCGATGGTATAGCCCAAATCAATGCTATGTTTCCATCCCTTATAGGAAGTTAGAAAAGCATATGGCGAATATCCGTACGATACATACGAGAATAGTTTCCATCCCTTATAGGAAGTTAGAAAAGTGAGATAAGCCTAACCCTTGACCAGGCAAACTATTGTTTCCATCCCTTATAGGAAGTTAGAAAAGTTTTAAGTCAGCAAGAGGATTGCTCCCAGCGTCACTCGTTTCCATCCCTTATAGGAAGTTAGAAAAGGATACAGTTGGGATCAAAGTTATCTAGCGGTTTTGGGTTTCCATCCCTTATAGGAAGTTAGAAAAGAGCTTCCATTGCTGCTTTATCCACACCTTCACCTTCGTTTCCATCCCTTATAGGAAGTTAGAAAAGTAGGAATTTGCTCTGCCTTAAGATATTCCTTGAAAAGTTTCCATCCCTTATAGGAAGTTAGAAAAGCGTTTGCGTCAAGAGCTAATTCGTGCTTCCCTTCTGGTTTCCATCCCTTATAGGAAGTTAGAAAAGGCACCGGGGAACCGACCTAGCCCATCGTTCAATATTGGTTTCCATCCCTTATAGGAAGTTAGAAAAGTATTACGAACTATTCCTTCAGAAACAATTGACGCAGGTTTCCATCCCTTATAGGAAGTTAGAAAAGTTTAATCCAGGATTCGTATCAAGGGTTTGCTTAAAGAGTTTCCATCCCTTATAGGAAGTTAGAAAAGCTCATTTAGATGCCTCCTCAATTTTGTATTTTTTTAAGTTTCCATCCCTTATAGGAAGTTAGAAAAGTTGAAGCCTCCTCTTACACTTATGCTGATTTTAATAGTTTCCATCCCTTATAGGAAGTTAGAAAAGTCATGATGCTGCTACAGGAAAATATACTTCTGAAGCGTGTTTCCATCCCTTATAGGAAGTTAGAAAAGACTGACGAAACCTATATCTTATGCGGGGAAAGAATAGTTTCCATCCCTTATAGGAAGTTAGAAAAGTCGTCTCCATCAACTATTTCCCAATTTGTTACACGGGTTTCCATCCCTTATAGGAAGTTAGAAAAGGAGGCAGGGAAAGCTCGTCTTCATAAATCCAATAAGCGTTTCCATCCCTTATAGGAAGTTAGAAAAGTAACCAATTTAAATTTTCATTTCTATTATCAATCCACGTTTCCATCCCTTATAGGAAGTTAGAAAAGAACTGTAGCAATTATATCAGTACCGTCTCCTCCTCTGTTTCCATCCCTTATAGGAAGTTAGAAAAGAAGGTTTTAGGTGGAGTTGTCTTAGCAAATGTTGGAGTTTCCATCCCTTATAGGAAGTTAGAAAAGTAATAATGACCCTACAAAAAGATATTGTCGTGTGAAGTTTCCATCCCTTATAGGAAGTTAGAAAAGTTATTACTTAATACCATCTTATGCTTATTGTTATTAGTTTCCATCCCTTATAGGAAGTTAGAAAAGACTACAAGCCCGCCAACTGGAATTTCCAAAGTTTCAAGTTTCCATCCCTTATAGGAAGTTAGAAAAGCTTTTTAATCTTTCTTCATTTAGATTAGGCATTGGTGTTTCCATCCCTTATAGGAAGTTAGAAAAGTGAAGCTTATGAAAAAGCAAAAGATGAGATATTATTGTTTCCATCCCTTATAGGAAGTTAGAAAAGACTAAACTTATGCAACATCAAAAAGAAGCTGTTGCGTTTCCATCCCTTATAGGAAGTTAGAAAAGCCGTTTACCCCCTTCATTCTACTATATTTGCGTATTTTGTCGAAGGAATCAATATTATGTTTTCAAGGTGCATGTATATAGTCTTTATATTGATGAGCACTGGATTTGATGCTAGAAAAAAGATTGTGTCGATCTCCCGTAATTCTAGCGCTATTGGGGGTCGACACAATCATACAAAGATACTCGCGCCACCTTTTTCTTTGCCCATAATTTCTCTTGAAGTATATCGTTCTGTTCTCCATACATAAAAGATTACGCTATCGTAATCGTCTTTAATGATTTTGTTTACTTCAATTTTAAGAGCAGTAAAAGTTGCCGGAGTAAGCTCTCCCTCTAAGACAGAGTTTTGTACCCAGCTTAAATATTTTCGACCTATTTTTAAAACTTTATTGACTCGTTTTACACCTACATCATAAATCATTAAGACAAAAATGGCTTACCACCTCATGGCAAAAGGTTGATACTCCTCATCGTGGAGTATATGCTTTTCAATTTTGTACGCTTCCATTCTAATAAGGCTTCGATAACTTACATTTCTTTTAAGACGAGGATGTTCAATAGTAGAATTTAAACGTTCTTCCCATGCTTTTAAAACTATAGGCCGCCCTTTTTCTGAGAGGAATATTCCTCCCCCAGACTGAGCTCCGAAGTGCTTCGCTTGAATTTCTTTCTTGTTTAAAAGAGAAAAAATGAGTCTGTCTACAATTATTGGTTTAAATATTTCTGCTATATCTAAGTTTAAGCTGAAACGGCGGAAGTTAGTTTCGTGAAGAAAACCTATGCGGGGGTCAATATGTGTTTTGTAAATTTGTGCTAAAGTTGTGACATAGCACATAGAATTTAAGAAACTTATAAGAGCATTTATACGATTTTGAGGGGGTCTTCTACTTCTTTTTTTCATAGAGAAGGAACCTCCACCCGTTATTAGATCAAACGCTGTGTAATAACAATCTCGTGCATTGCCTTCTATCCCCATAAGTTCTGATATCCCAATTTGTTCTTTTGTATAATTACTAAAAACAGTAAGTTTTTCAATTATGGAGTCGAGCTCAATATTTCCACGTCGAGAATAATATTGTAATGCTTTCTTCATGTTTTCTATAGCACCTGTTACAAACTTTTTAGCTATAAGAAGCCTTCTACAGTCATCAAGACAATGTTTAGCTTGTGCAAGGATTACAGCTCCTGAATTCATGTGTTCACGAGGGTAAAATGTTCCTTGATAATATCCATAGTGATTAAAGAAGTGCAGCATTACTTTATGGGCAGTACAAAATTCTAAAAAACGCTTGTTTAAATCTACTTCTCCGAAAATAAGCATTTCGTCTGTTGTTTCTACAGGAATAAATTTTCTACCCTCTAAACCTTCTATAATAATGGTATTTTCTTTTCGTTTAAGTTCTCCTGACGAAAGTACATAGAGTGTTTTTCCCATTTTTATCAGCTCCAACACAATTCATTGTAAGCGCAGTTTCTACAGTACTTACATTTTTTCGCACAAGGAGGGGCTTCAAGGGACGATATTGCAATAATCTCTTGATAAACTTGGTCAAGATGCGTTTTTAGTTCTTCTGAGAGTAGCACCTCTTCGCGTTTTTTCTCTTTTGGGAATAATAATTCCCCTCTAGCTTCGACTCCATTTTTTTGGAGTTCATAAAGGTAGTGTGCTAGTTGTAATCGTGCGGCATCAATGGAACGACTACTTTTTTTAATTTCTCCTACTACCAATGTTCCTTTTTCTTCGCGCATGATGTCGAATTTGCTATTTCCGAAGTCAATGCAATGTCGATCTCGATTATAAGTTGTCTTATCTATAAGTCGCCCCAAAGCGAGAAATTCGTCATCTCTGTCTGGTTCTACTCCTCGAGCCATGAGCCACACCTCTCGTTTGCATATAGTAAAGTACCAGACAAGAGTTCCTCCTAAACGAGGGGATTCAGAGAATGAAGTCGTCATCATTGGAATCCACTGGGTTAGAGCCTGTATTTTTGTTATAAATTGGGCGAATTTTATTGTCTCGTTCTATATAAACTTCCTGCATGTTAAAATCGTTTTTATTTTCAATAAGTTCTGTTTTGTCTTCTTGCCAAGATCCTTTAGTTCCAATTAAATCAGAGAGTGAATTGGCCGAATCTTTTCCCAATTTATATATGGGGGAGAATTTCCATGGGGTTGCTGCCCCTGTTGGTTCTCTGATACATTCTGCGGTGCTGTCTGTTACATTAAGCCATATTCTAATTACTCTACCTGATCTTTCTTTGTCTTCGATTACGGGCATGGGGAGTTGTAAATAACTTTCGATATCTATAAATTCAGGGTCGTTTAATTTATTTGAAACTAATTTACCTAATTCATAGGTGGCGTTAATAAATCCCAATTATTTATACCTCCTTTCTCGTTCTACAAGTTCAACACATCCGAATCCAGAGCTATTTTTTGCACCGAGACCAGCGTCTAAAGCTGTTTGTAAGAGTTCTTGAGAACCTGTAAGTCGAAAGTTGCCATTCCACCCCTTGATTGGTCTGTTGTCTTCAGGGCTAAAAAATCTTATCGATTCCCATATCCGTCCCAATTTTTCTATTTTTATTGTTTGATTTAGTTCACTTTTTTCTGATGTTATTAGAGTGAATTTTTTTATGAGATTTGCATGTATTTGTTCTCCGAATTCTTGGTCGTAAGGAGAGTGATAGTGAGTAAAATCGCTTCCGTCATATTTTTTAAGGGTAGAGTAGCAGACTATTGGAGAGAGGGTTTGTACTAGTATCTCTTCTGATTCTGCTTGGGGGTTTTCAACAGTTACTTCTTTACATTGAAGGAAATTATTTCCTAGTCTTATTTCTCCTAGGGAAAGAGCATTATTAGCAAGTTGTTCAAGAATGGCGTTAACAGGAGAGGTTATTGAAAGTTTCACGGGGGAAGGAATATATAAAAAGTCTTTTTCTCGTTTTATAGGGCCGTTCCCAAAAAGTTTTGAGAAACAAAATAATTTAAAATGACGTTTCCCTTCATAAATAAACCCTTCATTGTGTAAAAAATGAGCATACTCTTTATTAAGGAGGTTGTATACCATAGCTTGAATTTGGTACTGATGTCTGCGTTTAAGCTGTAAAATTTTATCTCCAATAACACCAAAAATAAGATTAATTTTCATTAAAGCATTCACTCCTGATTTTTTGTTGTAGTTCAATAATTAATATTGGAATTCTCTGTTTGTTATAACGTGAATAGACTAAAAAGTCCAATGTGTAAAGCTAACAACTTGTATCGATATTTAATTGTGCGGGATAAAACTCATCCTTAAGTATAGAAAGAAAAAAGTTTCGATTAAAACAGAAGAAGTGACTGTTTGCGATATTTTCCCTTTTATGTTTCCATCCCTAACCAATAATATTGTTACTTTTATATTAAGTATTATCGCACTAAAAATAATTTAAGAAATAACAAAGGGAAGTAAAATGGGGCAAAATTGGATTTTATCCCTTATTCTCATTTGATTTTTTTCTCCTAGCTAATGCTGTTGTCGGCTTCCCTCCAGAGAATATCTATTCCAATAAAAGTAATAAGAAATGCTACGAATGGGTTGAGCCTATCGCGAAACCACATTATTTAATCTTGACGTTTATTAAAAAATAAGTTAGACTCATCAAACATTAAATGTTTCTGTGGCCACAAAACGAGAAAAACTAGAGGAGGAACAGGAGTATGTTTCATTTCGCTAAAAAAAGACTGCTTAGTTTAGCAGTTGCATCTGTTGCTTTTTCTTTTTTACTGGGAAGTTCCAGTGTTTATGCCCATGATTTCTGGGTAAATGCGTCTGCCCCTAAAAAAGATCTTGTAAAGGCGGAAATTGGATATGGACATGATTTCCCAAACCCTGAACCTATTGCGGAAGGTCGTGTGCATCTTTTTGACTCGCTTCAATTAATTAAACCTGACGGGGTTTTGAAACTGAAACAGGTAGGAGAAAACTATGCTTATCAAGAAAAAGAGACGTTGAAAAAAGGAAGTTACATTGTTACGGGAACATATCTTCCTACATTTTGGTCAAAAGGTTCTGATGGTTGGGCTCAAAAGAGTCGCGCACAGCGTCCTGACGCTACATATTGTGAAAAAGTAACAATGTTTGCGAAGACTATTTTGAATGTTTCGGAGAGCACGAGTGACGAATTTGTAACGAAACCTATTGGACAAGAACTCGAAATAGTGCCTTTGGTAAACCCTGCAAAAGTGAAACCCGGAGAAAAATTCCCCGTTCAGATTTTGTTTAATGGTAAACCCCTTCGCACAGCCAAAGTTTCAGCTACCTTTGGTGGTTTTTCAGATAGAGAATATAAGGCTTTTTCTGGAAGAACCGACCTAAAGGGATATATCGATATTATTCCTTTGAAGGCAGGGTATTGGTATGCGGAAGTTGAACATAAGTATGGTTATGAAGACAAAAACGTATGTGATGAGGTTGTTTTGATTTCTACGTTAACTTTTAATATTAATGACTAGTTCTCCTGATCGAGCGTTATAGGCAGTAGAATTCCCCTTCTGACCTGCAACTAAAAGGGGTTAGAAGGGGGCTATTACAAGTAAGGTGAAAATTTTACGAAAAATACAGTGAGTAAAAGGCGGGGACTCTCCCGTTTGTTTGAAATTGCCGGCGAAAAGAAAAAATTGCTTTTTATATCGGCCAATTTGTCTGCCATAAGTGCCATTTTTATGCTTGTTCCCTTTGTTTCTGTCTATAAGGTGCTGGGAGAACTACTTAGAAATGCAGATAGTATTTCAGATGTCAATAAAAATCTTATGGTGCAATGGGGGTGGATAGCCTTTGCAGGCCTTCTTGGAGGTTTAATGTTAATGTATTGCTCCCTTATGTTTTCTCATGTAGCGGCTTTCCGTATTTTATACGGTCTGCGCATGAAACTTGCAAGGCACATTGGCAAACTATCTTTGGGCTATTTGAATGGAACATCAATTGGTGCAGTTAAAAAAACGTTAGAACAAAATGTTGAACGTATAGAGCTTTTTGTAGCACATACCATTCCTGATATAGTAAACGTTGCAGCTACTGTAGTTGTCATGTTTGCTATCTTCTTCAGCCTCAATGGTTGGATGGCCCTTACATGTCTTTTTGCCTTTGCCCTCAGTATTGCGACACAAATTTCTATGATGTTCGGGGAAAAGGCTCAACAAAATATGAAATTATATTATGACTCTCTTGAAAAAATTAATGGTTCGGCTGTTCAGTATGTAAGAGGAATGCCTGTGGTTAAAATTTTTGGGCAGACCGTCCATTCTTTTAAAAGATTTTATAAAGATCTTAAAGATTACAGAGATTTTGTAGTTGCTTATTGCGATAAGTTCGAGAACGGAATGGGTTTTTTCGTAGTTGTTCTCAACTCTTTTTTAACGTTTATTTTGCCTGTCGGTCTGTTATTTTTAAGCAAGGAACCGCAGAATATGGCTTTTGCCCTTGTATATCTTTTCTTCATTGTTATGGCTCCTGGTGCTTCGTCCCCTCTTTTTAAACTTACGCTTCTTGCTTCAGGAACGCGAGAAATTATTGAGGGGGTAGAGAGGATGGATAAGATATTTAATGAGCCACCAGTGTGTGAGGCCGCGAATCCCAAAATGCCTGAAAGCTACGACGTGACCTTTAAAAACGTATCGTTTGCCTATGAGAATAAAGAAGAGGCAACAAGAATTAAAGCACTTACAGATGTTAGTTTTATGGCGAAGGCAAGAGAAATTACGGCACTGGTTGGTCCTTCTGGTTCAGGTAAGTCTACGGTAGCCAATTTAATTCCGCGCTTTTGGGATGTTTCTCAAGGAAAAATAAAAATTGGAGAAGTGAATATAAAGGATATTCCTACAGAACATTTGATGAATACTGTCTCTTTTGTTTTTCAGGATACTTTTTTATTCTATGATTCATTATACGAAAATATCCGCATCGGAAAACCTGATGCTACTCGAGAAGAAGTCTATGCAGCGGCGAAAGCGGCACAATGTCATGATTTCATTGAAAGCTTGCCCAGTGGTTACGATACATTTATTGGAGAACGAGGCGTATTTTTATCTGGAGGAGAAGAACAACGTGTCTCAGTTGCGAGGGCAATTTTAAAAAATTCGCCCATTCTTGTTCTCGACGAAGCAACTGCATTTGCTGATCCTGAAAATGAGTTCAAAATGCAACTGGCTCTTAAGGAGCTTATTAAAGATAAGACTGTTATTGTTATCGCTCACAGATTATCGTCTATCAAAAAGGCCAACAAAATTGTCGTATTGAATAACGGGAAAATAGAACAGATTGGCACTCATGATGAATTGTCGTCTAAAAGAGGTTTGTACAAACGAATGTGGAATGCCTATACAAAAGCTTTTGACTGGACGTTGAATATTGAAGGGCGTGAGTGTGCATGAAGAATATGTTTCGTAATATTACAGTTGGGCATACGGAAAGACTTGTACGACCAATTTGTTTCACACTGCTTGCTAATATAGTGAATATTGTTCCCTTTATGTTGTCTATAGAGGCTGTAAGAATAATTTTTCGTTCTTTTGATGGCTCGTCAACGGGTCTCGATACGGCTCGTCTTTGGCTTATCTGTGCTGTGCTTGTTGTCTATATGGTTGTTATGTTTATGGCTGAAAAGCCGGCCTATCGTTACAGTTTTCGTAGTGCATATGAAGTGAGTGCCATAGGTAGGGCCAATCTTGCTGAGCATCTTCGCAAACTTCCTCTTGGATATATTTCAAGTAGAGATCCCGGTGATTTAGCTAATATGCTTATGGGAGACTTTGCACTTATAGAAACGAGTGTGTCTCACCTTTTGCCTCAGTTGATGGGCGCTTTAGCAATGCCACTGTTAGCTTTTATATCGCTTCTGTGGATTGACTGGCGTATGTCGGTTGCCATGTTTATTGCCCTTCCCTTTACTATCTTGCTTTTGGCTGCAACAGAAAAGTTCCAACATACTTTGGCAGACAGGCAAATGGCTTCTAAAATAGATGCTGGGAACCGTTTGCAAGAATATCTGTTGGGAATCCGTATTATCAAAGCCTATAACCTTGTTGGAGAAAAGTTTAGCCGTCTAGAAAATTCCTTTAGAAAGTTTATGAAAGATAGTATTAGACAAGAAGTTCTGCTCGGGCCAGTTGTAATCCTTTCTATTACTTTAATACGAGCAGGATTGACGTTAATGATCTTAACAGGGGTGTATCTGCTCATAGGCGGTTCCTTAGATCTTCTGACTTTTGTAATGTTTCTTGTTATTGGTTCTCGTGTCTATGATCCACTTACATCTGCTTTGTTTAAATTTGCCGAATTGCGCTATTCAGAACGCGCAGGTGAGCGTATTTTGAATCTTATGAATGAACCTGAAATGAAGGGAACGCAAGAACCAAATGACAATACAGATATAGAGTTTGATAATGTTTGTTTTGCTTATGGAGACAAAGAAGTTTTGCATAATGTCTCTATTTCTATGAAACAGGGAACAATGACGGCACTCGTTGGTCCTTCAGGTAGTGGGAAAAGCACGGTTATGAAGCTTTGTGCTCGTTTTTACGACCCGACAAGTGGAAGGGTGACTTTTGGGGGGCTTGATGTCTCTACTCTTCTTCCTGAGAAACTCATGAAAAAAGTATCGATGGTGTTTCAGGATGTCTATTTATTTCAAGATACGGTAGGCAATAATATCCGTTTTGGTAAAAGTAATGCCACTGACGAAGAGGTTATTGAAGCGTCAAAAAAGGCATGTTGCCATGATTTTATTATGGCGTTGCCGAAGGGGTACGATACTATGGTAGGTGAGGGTGGCTGCACTTTGTCAGGAGGAGAAAAGCAACGTGTATCTATTGCCCGTGCAATTCTCAAGAATGCTCCCGTGGTTTTGCTTGATGAAGCGACAGCATCTCTTGATCCAGAGAACGAAGTGGAAGTTCAAAAAGCCATAGGAGAATTAATTACTGGAAGAACGGTTATTGTTATTGCTCATCGCTTAAAAACTGTAAAAAATGCAGATAAAATTATAGTGCTAAACAACGGCAGCGTGGTTGAACAGGGAACCCATAATGAATTAATTGAAAGAGATGACCTCTATAATAAGTTGTGGACAATTCAGCAACAATCTGTTGATTGGAAGCTATAGAAAAGCCCTACTGAAGATATTTTTTTCTGTAAAGATCTTTTTGGTTTCTTTGTAACCTATTTCAATTAAGGCATCGGTTTGCTCAACGGAGAACGTATTGAAAGGGGAGAGGTCGGGCCTGATAAGAATATTGGCTTCTTCCGTTTGCAATTTTGTAGCTGTTTGCAGAGAGATATGAAAAGATTTCAATAGCACTTCTATAATGTTTTCTGGTCTCTTTTGTTTGAATTTGGCAAAGAGGTCAACACCGATAATGAAATTAGCCCCCATCTCTTTTAAGGGTGTCACCGGAACATTTTCAACAAGTTCGCCATCAACGAGAAGGCGGTTATCTATTTCGACAGGTGCAAAAATACCGGGAATGCACGTGCTTGCCATTACGGCAGTCGCTACATTCCCTTTTTTTAACACTACTTTTTCTCCATTCGTAATATCAGTGGCTATCATTGCTAGGGGGATATGTGCCTCATCAAAGGTGACATCTCCAAGATTATCTACTATAAATTTGCCGAGTTTTTTATTAGAAAGCAGGCCTAGGCCAAATTGCGATGGGGAGATAGCAGATATATCAAGCCAATTGAGCCCTTTCGCTATCTTCTCGATCTCTTGCCATCCTTTATCGAAAGCAAAAAAAGCAGAGATAACGGCTCCGATACTTGTTCCTGCAATATAGCTGACCGGTATATTATATTCGTCAAAGGCTTTGAGTACCCCTATATGGGCTGCCCCAAGAACTGCGCCACCTCCGAGTGCCAAACCAATTTTTTTCTTTCTTCTAAAAATTTTCATTCTAATCGTCTCTCCGTCTCTCTTTTATACTTACTCTAAGTATATCGTAATGAAAGTTAGTTTGTGTAAGGGGCCATAGTTTGCTTCCTGATAACGTGATAAAGTGAATGGCGGGAATCCCAGTCCGTATGATTGGCTCCCGCCAATTCAAAGATAAATGGGCTCACCCTGTCCAATAGTAGTGGCGGAATGGAAGTTGCGGC
>NZ_JAYFQR010000031.1:0-10772 GCF_034926885.1 Aminobacterium sp. | reverse complement strand
CCTTCTTCTTCCATGCCGGAAGCAATCCTGAAAAGGGACAGACCTATCCTCACCACAATTCGAAGTTTGATATCGATGAAGATACGTTGTGGATAGGGTCAGCTCTTTTTGCACATTTCGCTTTGAACTGGCAGAAATAAGAACCAATAAAAATAGCATAAAGATTTCGCCATAATAAGGATCAAGAGTCTCCATAAAAAGAGACTCTTGATCCTATTTTTTTAACAAAAGAGAAAGGGCATATCCTATAGCGGAAACGAGAATAATTGTAGCTCCCGCAGTTACATTTAAAAGAGCAGAAAGCCACAACCCAACAAATGAAAAAAATAAACTTAAAAGGAAAGCCCTGCCCATCATAGAATAGAGAGAATGACTCCAACGTTCTGCTATAGAAGGGGGAATAGTAAGAAGAGCAATGACAAGAATAAGCCCAACAACTCGAATTAGAAGAACGACAGTCATTGAGATTAAGATAATAACAACATAATGCAAAAAAGCGACAGGAACCCCTCTTGTCTTTGCGAAATCAGGATCATATGCAAAAGCTAATAATTCTTTATGATACAGAAAGCCCAAGGCGAATGAGAGAAGAATGACTCCGAGCATGGCAAAGAGGTCACCTTTTGAGACAGTAAGGATACTCCCAAAAAGATAACTCATTAAATCTGCACCGTATCCAGGTGTTAAATCTATACATATTACACCTATAGCCATTCCTACAGCCCAAAGAACTCCTATTATAGAGTCGGCTCGTTCTGGTTTTTGCCATGTTATCCACGCAATAAGAAGTGACAGCACAAGAGAAAACACCATCGTACCAAAAATAGGAGATATCCCTAAGAAAAAAGCAAGGCCAACACCGCCATATGCTCCGTGGGCTATTCCTCCGGCAACAATAACATGCTTTCTCACTACAACGAGACTCCCCATCATGCCGCATAGAATACTGGCTAAAAAGGCAGCCAAAAAAGCGTTTTGCATAAATTCATACTGCAAAAGATTAATCATGATGGGAATGTAACTCCTTCT
Source organism: Aminobacterium sp. (assembly GCF_034926885.1). Taxonomy (NCBI): domain Bacteria; kingdom Thermotogati; phylum Synergistota; class Synergistia; order Synergistales; family Aminobacteriaceae; genus Aminobacterium; species Aminobacterium sp. The sequence continues at coordinate 9,743 of NZ_JAYFQR010000031.1, read as the reverse complement.
TTAAATGATCGTGACGGGCTAAAACTCTATGAGGCAAACCGTGAGCAATAAGCTCAACTGGACACGTTCCTCCATACTCCATCTGTAACATTTCTTCTGTGATTTCTGCCGAATTATGATAGTAGACATCCCCACATACGCATGCGACAGCGGTAGCTCCATTTGCAATAACGGATAAATCATGACTTACAAGCAAAATCGTAATGCTCCCGGCAAGAGAAGCGAGTTCTTCATAGAGAACTCCTCTGGTCTCAGGATCAATACTGGCAAAAGGTTCATCCATGAGAAGAATTTCTGGACGAGAGGCCAGCGCCCTTGCAATCAACACCCTCTGGCGTTGCCCTTGAGAGAGTTCACCCATAAGATCGTCACGCCTTTCAGCTAAACCTATACGTTCAAGGGCCTCCATGGTAATTTTCTTATCTTCCTCACTAAATGTAGTCTTCTTTCCACACCCAAGGCGTCCCATTAAAGCAACATCAAAAACAGTCACGGGGAAGTCTCTATTGCGACCTGCATCTTGAGGGACATAGCCAACTGATGCAGAAGCTTGATCAGGGCTTTTTCCCAACACAGCAATCTTTCCAGAAAGAGGCTTTTCGAGTCCCAGAATAAGCTTTAATAATGTCGTTTTTCCTCCGCCATTAGGACCTATCATGACTAAGAATTCACCTTTAGGGACCTCGAAACAAACTCTATCGAGCACTTTTGTTCCATTTTCGTAGGCAAATGACACATTTTCAAACAATATTGACTGGATCTCGCTCATTTCAGACTTTCTCCTATGGCCTGAGCCGTTTCAAGCATATTTTTCTCCCAATCCTCAGCGAGGGGGTCAATAACACGAATAATTGCTTTTGTCTCCCGAGCCAAATTTTCTGCCATCTTCTTGGAATACTGCGGAGAGACAAAAATAGTATTAATTTGTTTCTCTCTCATTAAGGTAATAAGAGATACTAAATCTGAAGCTTTAGGCTCCTTACCTTCGACTTCCATCGACAACTGATTCAAATCATACTCGCGAGCGAAGTAACTCCATGAAGGGTGAACAACAATAAAATCCCTTTTCATCGTATGGCTCAACAAGCTGCGTATAGTTGAATCCACGTCATCAACTTTGCGACAAAATTGGATGTAATTTTTTTTATATTCATCTGCATGTTGAGAATCAACTTCAATGAAAGCATCACGGATAGCACGTCCCTGTATTTTTACTAGGGAAGGGGCGAGCCAAATATGCGGGTCATGAAGGTCTCCTGGCATTTGATCTATCTCTTTATAAGTATCAATAATACGAAGAGACGGATTTAAAGAAAGAGCTTTTGCCAAAAGTCTCTTTTCAAAGGGAAGATCAATCGCAAAATAAAGATGGCTTTGGGCAAAAGAAGCCATTTGTCCGGGCTTCGGCTCATACGTATGAGGGTCATCTCCAGGATGAATCATAATGTGCACATTAACACGATCTCCACCGATTTCCCTAATGAAATAAGCCTGTGGAGGAATAGAGACAAAAGCATTTATATTATCCATCCCATACAAAACAGGTGTTCCCACCAAAGAAAAAAAGAAACAAACAACTATAGATACAATGCCAATTTTTAAAGGCACAGGTACCACCTCGTCAGATACGTAAAATTTATTAAGTACTATTTATTTTACACCAGAAGAAAAAATAAAAGGCCTCTCCTCCTATTGAGGAAGGCCTTTTATTCAATCTGGATATGATCTATTTTCACGGTTGATTTTTCTTTTAGGCAAGCTGCGTCCTCGTAGTTTCTGCTCTTCTCTATAGATATCCTCGAGGATTTTTAAGTAACGAATTTCCCACTCTCGTTGATCCATACTCTTTCGAGTCGATTCTCGAGAGAGATAGTCTCGCTCTTTGCGAAGAGAATAAAGGTCCCCCATGTCTCTAACGCCTCCTTACGTTTCTCGTATCGCAAGACGAATTTGAATTTGTCCCAAACTTCGTGCGGTATCATTCGCTGCCTTAAGAAGAACCACCCCACTTCCCTGAACACTATAAATTCCCCACACATCCGTCAATAACTCAACTTCTTGAGAAGTTAGCTCTTGAAGGCCTGTGGATTCGCCTCGTATAGGGGCATCAAGCCGTACAAAAAGATGAACACCCTCCGGCAAATTCCCTTCTAAACGTCCTGTAACTACACGAGGCGTCTGACCGGTAGCCGTAACTATATACGATAAGGGAACCGCATCTCCTCTATCATTAATGTAGCTATGCAAAGAAAGTGGTTGTTGAATAACCGAAATAGCATTTTGCTCCACAACCTCAATAGAAATATTCACGAAAGCAACCGTTCTATCGACCCCTTCTGACGAGTCACAGGAGAGAAGAAAGGCTATAAGAAATCCTAAAATAAATAATTTTCGCACCATGTTGTCACACCTCACTTCTCACCAGGTTTCATAACGACTCTTCCTTCTTCGAGGAACTTTATCGTTCTTTTTCGAGGTAAGACTTTAGCCTCAACAACTTTTGCATCCCCAGGCCCCAAATCAATGCTTTGCTCTGGGAACTCAATACGATATGACGAAGGGATATTAATGTCGTACACTTTCAAAACCCACTTCCCTGGCCGCAATCCCTCAAAGAGGAAACGTCCCCAACTATCTGTAATTCGACGATGGACCTCGTCCTCATTTTTTAATTCCACAAGTACACTCTGTAATCCACCAGGTTCAAGAAATCCATCTTCCTGCAATGTATCTCCTACAAGGTAGCTTTTATTTCCTTCTAAGTCGGCAGGTTTATCTTTCCCTGCATCTGGATCTATAAGAACGACTGTGCCATTTAAAGAAACGCCATCGATAATTCCTATATCCATCGATGTAACCTCCCCATAACCTGCAATCTCAACAGTAATAGGAACTTTACGATTAGGCACACGATTTCCGAGAGAAGCCCTATCAACTTTCAACAGATAGGCCCCAGGAAGAAGGCTGGGGAATAGAAACATTCCCTTTTCATCAGTAACGGCAGATTGGCCCTCAATATCAAGAACCACATTAGGAATACCTCGCTTTTCCTCAGCAATAGTTTCATATACGAGACCTTGTAAGACTCCAACATTTTTCTTCTTGGCAAGTTTGATATCGATAGGGATTACATAGGTAACAGAGTAGGATGTTTCCATTTCACCACTGTTATCATTACGTTGTATTCTAAAACGAAGCCGGCTTTCGTCTTCGAAAGTTTGCTCTGCAATAAACTCATATTGTTCGCTATTATCTGCAAAATCTTCTTCATATGAGTATCTTGTGTACCAGCAGGAGAGTTGAAGAGTGGGAGTAATATCCCAAATTATTGAGATACCTCTGTTACTAGAAGATCTCATGAGGTAACTATCTGCAAGAGCATCGTTATCTCCAAAGCCTCCATAAATAGAAACATAAAGTTCAGGAGTAAGCTGGTAACTTAAAGAAACGTTATAATTCCATGCCGTAGCACTCTCGCCATTTACACGATTGCTCTGGTCCGCATATCGCGCTTCAAAGGAATAACTATAACGCTCCATACTCCGCCCTACTCGTAGCCACCACGAATTTTCATGATAATTATATTCAGCTGGTAACAAGCGATCTTCCATGGTAAAAGTATCGTACCCCAAAGCCAGATACCAGCCATCGCTCAATTCATAATCAAAGTAGACCTGAAGAAGTTCTTCAAAGGTTTGGGATGTTGCATCAACCTGTCTGAGGTTGAGATTATCTTTATATTGATACCACGATATGTTTCCCTGCAAACGATCGCTAAAGGGATAGCCGACGCTTGCACTTATATAGTCATAATCGTGGTAGTATCCCCAGAAATCAGTGCCAGCTCTTACTTTTGTAATAGAGTAAGGGATCTTCCCATTCATTCTTCCTCTTAAATAGACTCTATAAGCTGCGTCGTCGTCAAGAGCTTCCTCTCTGTCTGTGTCACAAATAGCATATTCAAGTTCAAGTAATGTATGAACCCATGGTCTGTATTCCGCACTGACACTCCATATTTTGTCTTCTATATCCGGTTTGCTTCCATATGCCTTTCTTTCTTTTTGAAGGGCATTAAATCTTATTTCAAGGTTATCTTCTACTTTATGACTAACATAAAAACCATATTCTTTTTTTTCCGGCGTTCCCCAACGGCTTTTTACATAGTGTAAACCTCCACCAAAGCCTGTTCCTATAGGTTCATAAGCAAAACCTATACCTCGGCCGTAAGCCCCAGAAGACGTTAATCGAGAGAGAGGGTATCCTTGATCGCCAAGATAAAAAGAGTAGGTCTCAGTAAAATAATTCAGCCAATATTCATCGACATCTCCATAGATGCCGAAATCGTCTGTATCAGGTCCCCTAAAGAGGAAATCAATTCTTTTGGTGCGCTCCTCATCAAGATAACCTTCACCGCTCCACTCAATATGTACCCCATCTCCTCCAGTATTGCCCATGGCACTAATTGAAAGCACTGTAGGAAGAACGTGGAATATATCAAGTTCCCCTCCTCCTCTTGGAATAACATCAAGATCGACAACAAGAGTTGTAGCATCTGGACCCCCATCTCCAGTTACAACGGCTCGAACTTCAACAAAATGGAATCGAGAAGTGCTTCCTTGAAAAATTTTCCCCTTTAATTTCAAATCGGCGCTTTGACCCGCATTCAATGTTACTTCATTTGGAGAGATGGTAGCAGGAAACCTTTCGTCACGATCAGGAAGGTCTATAGAGTAGGTACGTGTCGTATTCGACCTATTAATAAGCTGCAAATCAGCTTCATAGTGCTGCCCCGCTATAATGGCTACCGGTTTTTTAACTAAAATAAGCTCTACGCCTTCAACAGCAAGAATGGATACTGTGAAAATCTCTTCATCATATACCCCGTAATCCCGCCTGTTTTTTACAGAATAAACTACTTCATAATCTCCAACTCGAGCTGAGGGAGGAATCTGAAAAGCAAGAACACGTGTCACGCTTCCTCTCGAAGGAATTGAAAATCGCCCAGGGGGCATAAGAGGTTGCCACCCCTGAGGCAAATCAATTTCCTCTATAAATGTTTCAAGTGCAGGCTGATAGCTTGTCACAAGAACGCTAATACTGACAATGCGTCCTGGTTTTGTACTAATCTGTAATGGGGAACGAGCTCGAACTTCAACCCCGTATCCCTTTGTCTGTGCCCATGTCAGGCCAGGAAGCAGCCATAATATAAAAACGAGAAAAAGTAGAACTCTAAATACTCGCTTCTGCCCTCCGCCTGTCATAGTGTTCACCCTCTTTACTTTAGTATCAGGGCATACTGAGCGCCAAAAGCTTCTTCCTCTCCACCATCAGCGATAATGAGGGTCTTATATTGACCCGCCTTAACATCTTTAAACGGAATCTCAAAACGACATGAGCTCCCTGGATAAATCCATCGCCTTCCCCCTTCAAAGCGGCCAGCATGGTTACCCTGCTCATCGTAAAGTTCAGCCCAGACGACAGGACGAATGACACGTTCCCCTTTATTTGCAATGTCGAGTGCTAAAACAGACACGCCCCCGGCATTTATAAGCTTTTTATCAGCGAACTCTATATCGCGAACTCCCGTATTTCCGATATCTGTAATCATTTGGATGGCATATTTAAAGACCGTCATTACTCCAAAAGCCATGTTGCCATCTGCATCAATAGGAGGTTGCAACAGTATTTGATCTATAGGTTCAACCATGATCAGACTCCAGTATGATCCGCAGAGAGTCGTCTCTTTCGGCACATTAATCACATAATTAAAGCTTGCCGTTCCTGCCGCAGGAATGACAAGCTGACGAGGTGTTATTGTCATCCACAATGCATTAGAACGAGCAATACTTCCAGGCTCACCATAATCGTTGCTTCCATCAGCAAAACATAAATAGTCAGATTGGTTGATGGCCACTTGAACCTGTTGTTCCTTATCGTTATTTCTTACTATAATCTGTCCACGAATTTCTTGTCCTGGCGTTACTGTAAAACGATATGTTAAATCTCCCTCAACATCCACATTACTTGCCAGAGCAAACTCCGGACGGACTACAAATAGAAGAATCGCCGTTACACAGAAACATATGAAAAATAGTTTTCTTCTCATCATAAATCCACCACCGTAAATGCAATATGTGGAGCATATACGCCTTTCGGTGTTTCTGGAGTAATACCTGTTATTTTCAATTGAAGCGTTATATGACTTCTATCTCCTGCTCCCGTAAAAAGGGTGGCTCCTGATGGATCGAGAAGCTGATACGAAGTGCCTCCCCGAACCCAACCTGTTCCCATACCATTACCTGTGCGGCGAATCCAGATCTGTATTCCCTCAGGTATCTGTGCTCCCTCAACGATCTTTGCCTCCAGGTTCCATAAGGCATATTGATCCCGCGTATTGATAATGCCTAGGCTTACAATGGAGGGATCACTCTCTCGTATACCTCGGCCATTGGAAGCTGAAGCACCGATAACAAGAGATGACCAACTTCCCAAGGCAATAAGTTCCATAGCCTCTGAACGCCCGCTCAGGGGAGAAAAAACAACGAGAAACACAAGAAGAACGACTCGTGATATTACCGTAGTTCCACTCATTTTTTATTTCCCTCCCGACTGACAAAAAAGGGCAGCACCCCCCCGAGTGCCGCCCTTTTTATTACCCCTTATGCGTCCTGAATGAGAAGGGTAAGGATTCGGGTTCCAGCAGCTTTCTGAGCATCTGGGCCAGCGCAAAGCTTCAAACCGCCTTTTCCCCAGGCTCCACAAACTTTGGATATACCTGTTACGAGATCAACGTACTCCGTGGAAAGTTCTGTCCAGTTTGGTGTTCCGACAGCACTTGTTCCATAAGGAGCTTTAAGTTTTGCCCACAGTGTTACGTGATCGGGCATATCGAGATTGATCTTACCGACAACCTTTCTCTCATCGGTGCCTGTTGCGATAATGGCGTACCAAATGCACTCTTCATCGCACCAAGGAATTACACATCCGATGTGAGTTGCCATATTGATCTCTTCCTGTTTGATCATCAGGCAGTTAATCGGTATAACCTTCCAGTTGATTTTCAACGTGTCATACGGAGTGCAGCATGTCGGATGACATGATGTATCGAACCCTGCCTCTTCCATGGTCATGGGGGCTTCTACCGCAAAAACTGCGCTTGCAGCAAAAGCTACCATGGCTACAACTGCTAACAGAAGAAATACTTTTTTCATCTTTTTTTCCTCCCTTTTTTGCAGATAGCCCTATACTCCATAGATCCCTTTACGCCGCTAGAAAGTAATAACTTATCAGGTGTACCCGCATGTGGCGGGCATCTCTACGACCCCCTTTCCAGCGAAAGAGCTGGAGCCGTCTAAGCTCGATATAAAGGGTACGTCTATCGATTAAAATTGAATATCGGGAGAAAACTGAAAGGGGCAGGGATACACCCCTGCCCCTTTCACGCTATTCACTTAAAAAGACATCAGGAAATCACTTAATCCATTGGAGTCAATCCGCTCTTAATCGCATATTTCGTAAGCTCCGCAACAGAGTGAAGATTTATTTTGCGCATAATATTATATTTATGCGTCTCCACAGTTTTCACGCTGATATGAAGGGTACGAGCAATTTCGCGGTTTCCTTTTCCCTCTGCTATAAGCTGTAAAACTTCCTTTTCTCTGTGACTCAACGCACTTATAGAGTCAGTTTCCTCTTTCCCTTCTCCTGAAAGATATCCCACATACTCCTCAATAACACATTTTGATATACTCGGGCTCAGATACATTTTTCCGCTGATAATCGATCGGATAGCCTGGGCTAATTCATGGAAAGCACACTCTTTCAACAAAAAACCGGAAGCGCCAGCTTTAAGCATCTCTGCAACAAAATGACGATCAGCATGCATTGATAATGCGAGCACTTTAATTCCCGGAAGCTCTTTTTTAAGCTGATTTGTAGCTTCTATCCCATTGAGTTCCGGCATAACGACATCCATAACAAGAACATCTGGATGATTCGATAGGGACATCTCAATAGCCTTTCGTCCCGTATCTGCCTCAGCTACAACCTCCATATCATCCTGAGTGTTTAAAAGAGTTCGTAACCCATCTCGAAGAATTTGATGATCATCAGCCAGCAGAATCCTGACTTTCTTCATGAACGTCACCGAACCTTTCTTCCTCCTTTTCTACAGGGACAAAAAGAGTAACTTTGGTTCCTTCACCAAGGAGAGTTTGTATCTGCATAAAGCCACCAAGATAATTTACTCTCTCTCGAATACTCAACAAACCAAAATTACTGGGATCCCGTCCCAACTCTCTTAGCATAGAAAGGTCGAATCCAACGCCATCATCCTTAACCTCTAGCGCTACTGTCCATGGATCAAAGCGAGAAATGGTTATAATCGCCTCATTCGTTTTAGCATGTTTTACGATATTCATTAAAAGTTCTCGCAAAGCTCTGAAAAGGAAAATTTTTATATCCATTGGAATTTCATCGCTCACAAGAAAATCATTAAAAACGATACATAGACCGTGCTCTTCTTCCATTTTATCTATAAGCCATTCCACCGCCGCATGGAAACTCAATTCATAAAGCATTGGGGGACTCAACTCAAAAATAAGAGTTCTCATTCCCTGTATAGAACGATCTATAAGCGAGAGGATATCCTGAACAACATCTTTTTCTCTCTTCTCTTTAATCTGACTCTTAAGCATTTCAAGCTTAATATGGGAAAGTGCCAGATTTTGTCCCACGCTATCGTGCAAATCTGTGGAAATACGTCGCCTCTCCCGTTCTTCAGCCACATATAATTCAGAGGACAAATATTGTAATTGATGCTGATGTAAACTTATTTGTTCTTCAAGTTTTCTATATGAAGTCAAATCTTTCCAAGTCACCACACAATACTGAAGCCGCCCATCGCTGTCTCGAATAGGAACCGCTGTTATTTCCCCCCATATTTCTTCGCCATCTTTTCTTACAAAGCGTTTTTCCTTACCTATGACACCTTCATGCATAGCAATACGCAGTTCTCCCATATTGAGCCAATAATCCTCTCTCCACCATGGATAGGGAGCAGGACGTTTCAAAATTTCTTCTGAGGAATATCCAAACTGTTTCACAAAAGATTTATTGGCATACTGAATTCGTGTATCAGAACCAACGACAAAAATAGCGTTAGGACTTTGATCAAGGATTGATGAAGAAAATTCCTCATTTTCCATAAGCAAGGCTTCGTTTTTTCTTCGTTCTGAATCGTCACGAGCAATAGAAAGAACCATGGGCTTTCCTTGAAACGAAAAAAGGTGTGCGTGAATTTCAACGGGAACAGCTGATCCATCTCTTTTTTTAAGAAAAGATTGGAAAGTAAGATGTCCATTTAGAAAAAGTTGCCTCACAAGTATCAGTATGTCCTGTTTCTTTAAAAAAATATCGATTGAATTTGGAGAACTACCGAGCAATTCATTTCGGGAATATCCCAACATTTGAGAGGCTCCCTCATTAACTTCAACAAATATTCCCGGCACTCCATCTTCATCTATCTCGTGAAGAAAAACAGCATCAGCCATATTATCGAAAAGAGCAGATAACGTCGTTATACGTTCCGTTAAACGTTTTTCTGTAAGGGGCCATAGTTTGCTTCCTGATAACGTGATAAAGTGAATGGCGGGAATCCCAGTCCGTACGATTGGCTCCCGCCAATTCAAAGATAAATGGGCTCACCCTGTCCAATAGTAGTGGCGGAATGGAAGTTGCGGCTT